>CAXCBH010000076.1:0-6833 GCA_963980675.1 uncultured bacterium
GGAAAATCTGAACAAAAGGTATTTAAAATCACATTCCTGAAAAAATCAAATTGATTCCATAAATTTTCTCATCTCTTTTAATATTGCCAAATAATTATCCTTTCCCTCTTCATATCTGATTTCATAATACATCGGTTCGTGTTTTCTTGATTTTAAGACCACATTGGCACCTGCTTCTTTTCGAGCAACTATATTTATATTAGCTAAAAATTCTTCATAATTATTCAATTCAATTCTGTATTGTTCTAGTTTTTTCGCGATCATGGTTATATTCTTTGAATAATCTGTTCCAGGATGCTCAAATAAGGATTCATTCAAGACTTTATTAAAATAATCAAGATGTGGTTGTAAAAGATCCCGTTTATACCGCAATCCATAAATTGTCTTTTTTAATGGAATAGTAATTTCATCCAGATATATAATCTGTTTCTTTACTTTCTTGAATCCCTTATTTAGACCTTCTTTATTTTTGCTGTACTTACGTTGAGCTTTTTGGATTTCGACACTTTTTTCTCGGATTGAAGTCCGATAAGTCAGCTTAGTTTTTGGGTAAATAGAATCCAAACTAGCAGACTTTGACCTTTTTAATCTCTTGACTATTTTCATCAGTTCTTTAGTTACACTATCCATAGTGAAAATGGATGATTCCATCAGTGCATACTTAGGTTCGAGTTTTTCATAGATCCTAAAGTCATTATCAAGATAATAGCGCAATTCGTTTCTCATGATTCGGTCTAGTTCTTTCAAATCCCTATTTACTGTTTTTGACCATTGTCGTGTATTCAGAATCTGGACATCTACCGCATAAACATCCTGAAGCTTCCAAGGTTTCACACGGCCTGCACATCCTGAAAATAAAAACAGGGTTCCCGCAAGTGCGAAAACCCTGTTTAATTTGGAAAAAGTTTGAATCAAGTCGTTAATTCTCCAATGCTGTCCAGTTTAAGTAGATCATCATAGCCTCCAATAGGCTTTTCATCTATGATAATTTGGGGAACTGTACGCCCACCGGTCAATTCAAAAAGATCATCACGGCTCCACCCTTTTTCTTCGATATTTATCTCTTCGAATTCTAACCCCCGTTCAGATAGCAAACGTTTCGCATAAATGCAGGATGGGCACCAACTTGTTGAATATATTTTTACCATATTATATCCTTATTTTAAGAAAACAAGTTTTTGTACTTTTGTTTTTTCTCCATATTTCATTACAAGAAAATAAGATCCTGATGATACAGGTTTTCCAAAATTATCTACGCCATGCCAGGCAATCTTATACTGTCCTGGAGCCATCATTCTATTTTTCAAAATAATAACTTCTCTTCCCAGGATATCAAAGACAGTCATTTTTACAAATTCACCATAAGGAATTATCAAATCAAAATGTGCCACAGGATTAAATGGATTCGGATAGGCCGGGCTCAAAATAAAATCATTGGGAGTTAATTTATTATCCAACGTTAAGGATGCGACATAATTATCAGGTGCTTCTGTAGTAAAACGGATGACTCTTTCATTAGCCAATGGTGCTGCGCCCGGCGAATAGACATTATTGAAAACGTATTGAGTGCCGTAATTCTTTGTTGGAGATTCAATCCCCACTGTGGAATAATTCTTGGTTACATCTACATCTTCAATTTCGAGATATTGGAATTCAATCACACCATCACCACTTTCCGTGGGCATGGTATTCTGATCGTATAAAATAATCTCAAATGTTTCTTCTGTAACTTCATCATAACCATTCAAGGCTCGAGACCATTCAATAATAAATCGTTCATTCTCTTCATCATACCAGGTAAATACTTTGATCCATACATCAATCTCGCCATCATTATTGGTATCGATTGTTTCTAAATCATCAGAAAAGGGAGCCAGCATCGCTTTCGGCCCCATATACATAGGAATGGACATATTCCAGAAATAATCTATGTAACAAGGCTCAAAAGATGTCCAACCATTAGAACTGACTGTAATTTGATTATAATTAATACCATGATATTTGAATGTAAATGGCAATTCAATATTTTCATGGGCATCATCACCCAATTGGTAATAAGTGCCATTATTTCCACCATAATTAGGATCCAACTCTATCCAATCGAATGTTGGTGTTTCATCAAATCCTACATCCGTATCATCATAAGCCCAATAACCGTAATTATTTGGTGCTACAGGAATATTGGCTGAAGATGCTTCAATATGTAACGGCACTTCATGGCTGTAAATCGAGTGTCCATTTTTTACAAATTCTACCAGAAAAGTAATATCGCTTCCATAGGAAACATCGCCTATTGCAATTTCATAATTCGTTCCGTTGGATGTTGTGGAAAAAGGAGCGAAGTTAGATGATAAATTCGAAGTTGAGTTTATTGTAACATCAGCACCTCCTGATAGAGCTGATATTTCAATCCAAATATTCTGATAGGTCCCACCGGAAAAGTTTGAAACGGATAAGATCGTTTCAATATCTGAGTTTGGATTTATTGATGAATTTTCGAAGGACACATTGAAGACAGGCAATTCTACTTCAATAACAAATTCGCAAATTGTATTTCCATTTTGATCGTTTAACTGTCCATGAATGGTATTCCCTACAGAAGCAGAGTAACAACTGAACTCTATACTGTTTAAACTTTCAATTCCTCCGGATGCCATAGCAGGAATGTTTACTTGAAATAAATTGGGCTCAACACCAGTTGAAAAGATGATTTCTCCTGTAAAAGAATTGGTAGAATTCTCTGAATTGTTCTTTAACTCTAAAGTAAGATTGATCAATTCCCCGAGTGTCGGTTTATCTCCTCCATTTTCATTTATCACAGTCATATTTGCAATAGAGAAATCAGAGTTTTCTGGCTGAATATCAATACTCGTATGACCTTGAATAAAACCACCTTTATTCGCATATACTTCTAACTGCATACCACCATATACATCTATACTCGTTAAAAAACGGCCTTCATCATCTGTTATTCCTTTTGACAATAATTGATCATCATCCATAATACTGATCACCGCATAGTTAACTGTACTCCCTGAAGTATTCGTCAAAGTCAGGTCAACAAGGCCATCATTGGCATAAATATCTTCAACATTCATTGTGAATTGCCCCGGAGTATCTATATATACTGGTAAAGATGGATCTCCGAGAATATTGTAAACGTGGGCATAAAATTCCTGTGCTTCACCAGGACCATTCTGAGCTGGAAATTCTTTTAATAATCCTGACTGTCCTGCCTGCATGGCTGGACCCAATTCCACCACACCATGATTTAGCATGGCATCAAAGGTATAGGCATTGATTACATTATTATATTTTGTACTGGTGTGGAGATCCGATGGACCGATAAATGCTACTCCACCTTTTGGTATTGAAGGTGTTCCTCCACGTAAAACAGATTCCGATAAGCACGGATCCACATTGTTGGCAAAATCGTTGGAGTTACAAACCCAGCTGAAAAAAACAGGTGTTAGCCAACCATTGTTAAGATCATTCACATCGTCCGTGTGAAATTCGGGATAATGCCAACCATTTGCATCTCCCCAACCGCGATAATTCACAATCCCTACACCATTATTGATGCTTGGAATTATATATGGTGCACCCTGCTGAACAGGCGGATAAAAAACCGTATCGATCTGATTATAACCATAATTCAATAATTCATCTCGGAGCCAATATGAAGTCCATTTTGGTGTGATGGGAATAGGATAAGAGTTGGAGTAGTTTCCAGCCACAATAAGCCCCCGACTCAACCAATCAGAATCATAAAGTAGGGGATTTTTAACATATTGCATTGTTTTGGCCATAATCACTGCTAAGTCAGATAATGAGTCGATGGAAAGACGTCCAATGAATACGTCCGGAATATTATCATCCCCTAAAATATGTGTGTATTTCTGATCAGATACATCATTCTCAGGACCATAATAAAAAGAAGGAAATGAGGCAAAACCATCCACATCACCGAGGAGTAATACATATTCCAGCATGGGATCTTCAGCAAGTTTATTGGCAATGGTAGATTTGATTAAAGATGCAGACTCTCCCGCTTCGGATAATGCGATTACATCCACATCAAATCCCTGAGAATTCTTGAATGATACAAAGTCCCCGAGATACTGAATGATTCCGTCTGGTGCGATGATGAGGAATGTACCTCGCTGTGGATTGATTTGAGAAGGTAGAATATTATAATTATTCATAACCATATTAGCGAAGGCCAAAGGAATCGGTTGACTCATGAGTTGCTCACTAGTCTTTCCACGAAATGATACACCATCGCCTAAAAGAAAAGAAAATGAAATAATATATATAATTAGATATATTTTTTTAAGATTCATATTTTTTTATCGTTTACTTTTTAAGTATTATAAATTTTTTAACAAATTGCTCATTTCCAGATTCAACACGTACAAATACCATCCCAGAGCTCATGGGACGGCCATTGATATTATTAAGATTCAGATTTAAATAATGTCTGCCAGAGGATAGTTTCTGAAGATCAAAGGATTTGATTTCCTGTCCTAAAATATTAAATATTCGTATACTTCCATTACCTCCTGGATAATTTGCAATATCTAATTGAAATAGTCCATGGGATGGATTAGGATAAATTCCCGTAATCGTCATAGGAATTTTGGGTGAAATAATTCCAGATGATTCAACAATACCCAAATATTCATCCAATATAGAAAATAAGGTCAATGATTGCAGTTCCCACCCACGATAATTCACCGTTCCATCAGAAGAAAATTCAAGACGTACCTTGACCTGTGAAAATTCCGTTTCTGCGATGGCTGTCACTAAATCAGTTTGATAATCGCCCCAGCGGTCCCCTGTCCAGGATTTTGTTCCAAGAATATTATCATTTTCATCAAGTAGTGTAATAGTAACAGGATCATGATCCCATTCTGTTTCAAATTTGTGCGTAACTGCAACAACAGCACGGTTCATACCTGAAATATCTTCTAAATCAGATTCCATCCATTGCGTTAAAAATGTAGAATCCCCATTATCGTAAAGTATACTTTCCTGGGAACGGAGAATTACATTCCCAGATTGCCAGGGGCCGTCAGAATCACTCCATGGCCATGACTGGCTCAGGATTTGCGGATTTCCATTCCAATATGGAACTGTCAATTCTAAATCGGTTGATAATGAGAAAGATTTTTCCCATGGCATCAGTTCTCCATCCAAAACGAACGAAACTTGATAATCTCCTTCTGGGAGTTCATATATATTTGAACCTGTGGTTATTTGAATTTCTTCTGTGCCAAATTCATTTATAATTAATCCTTCGATGGTATTGACGTCCATGGTTTCATGATATAGGTTTAGAGTCAATTGGTGAACAGGCGCAGGTAAAAGTATGATATTTTCCATTGTCATAGCACTATTATTCGCAACTGTATAAATTTCCTGCGGCAAATAACCTTTCGCTCTGATTGAAATTGTATAACTACCCGGGTTTAATATGCGTCTATAACGGCCAAATTCGTTGGTGAGACGATGTTTAAGAACTGAGCCTGTGTGTTCTAGTACTTCAACAATTGCGCCTTCAATGGGCTGATTTGTGGAAGCATCATAAACTGTACCTGTAACCTGTGCTGCATCAACGTTGTACCCCAATGCTCTGTCCATTAAAAATACCATAGCTGGTTTTGTACGGTCAATGGTATCCTCTATTAAGATACTATCTGGTTGAAGATTTGCCGTTCCACATTCTACCAGGTATTGAATACAGCCTGTTTCCTTATAAAACCAATCGTGAAGTTTACCATTCCTGGACCCACTGTAAACAGAGAGGTAAGATCCAGTGCCATCTTCCGTTTCAAGTAAATCTGAAAATTGATCTGCAATTGTCTTCATTAGATCTAAATCAGGAGAGTCCTTTGTTTCTTCCCATCGCCAGGAAGTAAACACTTTCTCCGATAAATTGCCCGATCTTGAACTATGCCATACGATTGAAAAAACAAAATCATTTTCCAATGCCAAATCTCGGAGTGCAATGGCTTCTCCTTCTGAAAAAGGTTCTTCCCCTTTATAATAATCATAATGGGATGCATAATCAGAATTATCAGGTTCCAGGAAGGTATCACCAAATGCCCAGTTAAAACCAAAATTCCGATTCAAGTCCACACCATCTATATCATTTCCGATTGTGGACTCGTAATCAAAAATACCGTTGGGATAAGGCCCTCCGGGAGAAAGATCTTTTTTATTTTTCCGGAAACTCATATCTAATCCTTCGTGTACAACATTAAGACCTTCTGGATTTGCTGTAGGAACAATCCATATTTCCATGAATTGTTTCAGGATATTCATATGGCTATAAATACTATTATCTGGAAACAAGAGGTCTTCCATAAGATCCAGAACCACTTCAACGCCAAGAACCTCTTCTGCATGAACTTGACCAACAAATAGCACCTGAGGTTCATCTTCATTTAAATTAACATTATCAGAGATCTTGACTGCAAGAATCGGAATTTGCTCATGAGTAGAAAAGCCAATGGTATCTACACGAAACCATCCATTTAATTCTTCCAATTGATCTAATGAATCAAGAAGCGTATTGATCTCTACGACAGAATGGTAGCGCTCATCCAGTCCTTGTCCATTTACGTGACTAAGGATTAAGATAGAGATTATGATCAGGAGATATTTTTTCATTACTATTTTGTCAATTATTGAGATTGCCCATCAACCATTCAGGAGTAGTTTAATCGAAACCCATGACAAATGTTTATCAATCGATGTACATTGCCAATCTAATACTTCAACTATTACTTTAAGTAAGTGATCTTTCCTTTTTCTATTACGTTATTTAT
>CAXCBH010000077.1:0-6704 GCA_963980675.1 uncultured bacterium
TCAAAAGCTTCAACCTGTGCTCCTAATCTTTTCGCAGTGGCAATGGCTTGGAGCCCTGCAACTCCAGCACCTAGAATCAATACTTTTGCAGGTCTAATAGTACCCGCAGCTGTCATCAATAGTGGCATATAAACACCTAGTCGAGATGCAGCTATCAAAACAGATTTGTATCCTGCGATATTTGCTTGAGAAGATAAGGCATCCATTTTTTGCGCTAGAGTTGTTCTGGGAATCAGGTGCATGGAAAAACCAGTAATAGATTTTTCAGTTAATGCCTGTACAGTTTGGAGTTCTCGGGTCGTTTGAAAAAAAGAAATGAATGTAGCACTGGATTTCAATTGTGACGTCTCATTCTGAGTAGGGGGTACCACTTTTAGAATAATATCAGCAGAAGACAGCAAATCACTTGATGATGATACGATTTCGGCGCCAGAATTAACATACTCTTGGTCAGAGAAAAAAGATTCATTTCCTGCTAGTGTTTCTACCCGAACTTGCAAACCAGATTTTATTAAATCTTTAACGGTGGAAGGTGTGGCGGCAACACGTGGCTCCATCGCATTTATTTCTTTAGGTATTGCTACAATCATAAACGTTTTTTTATTAAATTGATTAAAAATGGGGATGAAAATTAATATGAGATTCTTAGATTTCCATCCCGAAATTATAAGATAAACTCCTTGAGTGTGGTACCCAACCAATGAATGAAAAAATGCAATTTAAACTTTATCTCGTTCTATTTATTATATTATCAATTCTCAGAGCTGAAACATTTTACGTACCAGGAGAATTTTCATCAATTCAGAGCGCAATAAATGTCGCATCCAATTCGGATTCCATTTTAGTCTGGCCTGGGCTGTATGAGGAAACCTTAGATTTTGATGGAAAGGAAATCGTTGTTTCATCACTTTATCACATTACAGATGATTCTTTAATCATTGAATCAACCATTTTAGATGCTGATGCTAATGGTAGTGTTGTTTCGTTTGCCAGTGGAGAATCAAATGAGTCTATTTTACAAGGATTTACAATTCAAAATGGTACAGGGAATAATGAAGATCCAGATGGAAATGGTACATACTATAATTATGGTGGTGGCATTTATTGTGAAAACAGTGATCCAATTATTAAGGATTGTATTATCCAAAATAATATATGTGATGGCGGCGGCGGCGGTGGCATCTTTTGCTATAATGCATCTCCCAAATTCTTTGGGTGCATTATCAAAGAAAATGAAACAGACGATGTAGGCGGAGGCTTATATGCAAAAGTTGCTTCCAGTCCCGAATTTTACAATTGTTCTTTTGTGGGCAATGTGGCTGAATTTGGGGCAGGATGTTATTTGAGAAATGAATCATCACCCATTATGGACAATGTTGTATTCTCAGCAAATTCTGCCAACAATTCCGGCGGCGGTATTATTTTAAAGGACGATGCAGATTTAACTGCAACCCATCTTTATTTATTTGATAATACTGCAGATGGACTCGGAGGTGGACTTTATATTAACAATGCTGATTCTCAAATTGAAAATTTGTTAGTAGCTGACAATATTTCTAGTTCAGGCGGAGGCATTTATATTCGGAATTCATCTACTGTTCAAATCAACAGCGCGACCATTGCGAACAATGTGGCCGCTACCAATGGCGGCGGTATCTATTTACGTGATGGCGCAGATGTATCATTGAATAATTCAATTCTTTTTGGAAATAATGAAACTCAGGTCTATTTCAGATCGACTGGAGATGATGTAGAATTAACGGTGAATTACAGTTTAGTTCAAAATGGGGAAGATGGCATTATTGATAATGATAATGGAGATGTTAATTGGGAAGAAGGAAACCTGGATGGTGATCCCTATTTTTGTAATGCACCAATAGGGAATTATTATTTAAGAGAAAATTCTCCCTGCATTAATGGTGGATCTGATGGGACACTCGTAGGTTGTTTCGAATCGGCGTGTGGTCCTGTGAATCTCGGACCAATTTGGTATGTAGATCAGAATGGACATGATGACAATGATGGTGGTCTGGAAACACCCTTTGCAACCATTCAAAGAGCGATCAATGTTTCAACGGATGGCGATACAATTCGATTAACTCCCAATATATATTTTGAAGAAATAGACTTTAATAATAAAGAAGTCGTACTGGAGTCAAGAGCCTATGAATTAGGAATCATAGAAATGATTCAAGAAACTTTCTTTGCACCTGGTCCATTAGGTGGCTCATGCTTTATTTTAAATGGACCGTCTAACGATAATGCAACAATCCGGGGTATATCCTTTCGTGGAGGTGTTGTTACTAGTGGAGGTGGTGTTGTACTCCAAAATTGTTCACCCACTTTTATTGATGTGGTTATAGAAGATAATACAGCTGAAATTGGTGGTGGCGTTTTTCTTTCCGGATCAAATGCATATTTTTTAAATAGCGTTATCCAAAACAATGGATCAAATATGGGTGGAGGTATGTATATCACTGATGGAGCTCCTACTTTTGATAAAATGTTGATCCAGGGAAATATTTCTTATTGGGGCGCGGGAATTTATTCGGAAAATGCTGAACCTACTATCCTGAACAGTCAAATAAGGAATAATGAAGCTTTTATTGAAGGAGGTGGATTATATCAATTAGGTGGTGTTGGTCAAATTGAATGGACATCTTTTGAACAAAACCTGGGATATGATTTTGGCGCTGGGATCGTAGCACATGAAGCAACCATCAACCTAAATCAAACCACTTTTGAAGGGAATGCCTCTGGCGTGGGGTCGGTCATAACCTGCCATGGTGGCGTAATCTCATTTGTAAATTCAATCCTATGGGGCAATATTGGAGATCAATTTTATTCATCTGAAACAAGTGGCTTGACCTTGTTGGAGATTAGTTATTCAGTTTTAGAAGGTGGAGAAAATATTTTGGAAAATTTTCCAAATTTTAATTTTACCATTGGGACAGGGGTAATGGACGAAAATCCACACTTTTGTGATCCGAGTATTTTTAATTATGCACTTAATGAAAACTCCATTTGCCAGACTGCATCTGATAATGGTGAAGTCATAGGTGCTTTTGATTTAACTTGTAGTGGAACGGTATCCATTCAAAAAGATATTCTTCCTTTGAAATTCGAATTATCCCAAAATTTCCCCAATCCGTTTAATCCTGTTACGAAAATCCACTATACTTTAATAAATGATGGTTTTTACACGCTGAATATTTTTAATATTAATGGACAATTGATTAACACATTGAAATCTGAAAACGGCCAAAAGGGAATAGAGTATACCGCGATATGGGATGCGAAACATTTCCTTGGATATAAAGTGCCATCCGGGTTGTATTTATATCAATTAGAAACTGTTGAAGGTTCTCTTAGTAAAAAAATGCTGTTATTAAAATAGTAATACCATATAATCAATGATATAATCAAGATTCCTTTCTTGGTCGAATGTGTTGTATATTTGATTGCTCCGAGGTACTTATCATGAAGGTATATCCCTACATAAAATCCGCAGTAATTACTGTATCCCTTACAGCCTGGGGGCTCAACGCCCAAACGTTGATTGATTTCATAGGCGATTGGACTGGCGTAGAAAATCTGCAGAGTCCTACAACAACTTATGAGAATAAAAGTATTTCAATCCAAATTTCTCAAGGTGGAGATAGAGAAAACTATTTAATTTATACATCATCGTCAGATTTTATATATGACCAAAGCCTTAATTGGACCTATCATTATATTGGCATTGATAAATTAACAAATCAACTTATATTCTTAAGAAGATGGATTACTCCTATTGGGACCATTGGTTTTGAAGAATTCATATATGACATTGTGGAATGGAATTACAATACCCTCACGGCTGAATATCAATCTGAAAATGGTGAAACCCACCACGAAATTATTGTTTCAATGAGTTCCCTTAAATTAGATGAGATCCTTCCTGATAAAATTTCATTGAACCAAAATTTCCCAAATCCCTTTAATCCATCCACAACTATTTCTGTGGAATTAGATAAAGGAACTAGCGGGACCCTTGTTATTTATAATATCAATGGACAAGTAGTCAAAACATTGTACAACGGATTTATAAGTCACGGTTTGACTACCTTCCAATGGGATGGCAATGATCAGGCTGGGCTTTCAATGAGTGGAGGGACCTATATCTATCGTTTATTCATTGATGGTTATACCCAATCCCAAAAAATGGTACTTCTTAAGTAAGTATCATTCCCTTTTTAACATAATACTTTCAATATCTAATGAAAATATTTAAAAACTCTATTCCTATCTTTGCATCTATTTCTATCATTTTTGCAACATGGTTTAATGATATTCCGAGAACAATTACTCAGCCCAATGGCGAAGTTATTGATTGTTTTGTGACTGGGGACCAATATGGGAAAAGGCTTCATGATGCCAATGATTTTACTATAATCATGAATCCGGATGATGGGTATTATTATTATGCCAATTTAGATTTTAATGGTGATTTAATCCCATCTGCCTTGATTGTAGGTCATGGAAACCCAGATGATTATGGGCTGATTTCAGGATTAGCTATCAGTGATCAATTATATCAAAGGAATAAATCTTTCTATCACAATTCTGAATCCACCCGAGAATCAAGGGATGCACCAACATCTGGGGAAATTGCCCAAATTAACGTATTTATTCGATTTTCTGATGATCCAGAATTTATTCAACCAAGATCTTATTATGATGAGGTCTTTCAGACAGATGAAGATGAGCCTTCTTTACGTCATTACTACTGGGAAGTTTCATACAATACACTCTTGGTGAATACACACCATTATCCTGAAACATCAAATGATGTTAATACGTCTTACCAGGATCTACACCCCAGAAGCTATTATGAACCTTATTCAAGTATCAATACAAATGGGTACCAGAATAATGATGAACGTACTGAGCGTGAACATACATTGTTAGCGAATGCACTTAATTCTATCGCCAGTCAAGTACCACCCTTCATAAATATTGACGCTAACGATGATGGGATCGTTGATGCTGTTTCATTTGTCATCTATGGTGGTCCTGGAGATTGGGCCGACCTGCTATGGCCGCACCGTTGGGCACTTTATACTGAAACAGTTTTGATAAATGGGGCACAGGTGTGGGATTATCTTTTCATGTTATCTGAATCCTGGTATTTCAATGTTGGTGTGCTTTGTCACGAATTTTTTCACGTATTGGGTGCGCCTGACCTTTACCACTACGATGGAGGTGGAGCGCCATCACCTGTCGGGGGTTGGGATATTATGGAATCCAATACCAATCCGCCTCAATACCCTAGTGCTTTTATGAAATGGAAATATGGTGATTGGTTACCGGATCTTCCTGAAATAACCGAAAGTGGTACTTATACGATTAATCCATTGCAGCAACAGGAAAATGCAATTTATAAAATAGCTTCTCCAAATTCTGAAACTGAATATTTTGTTGTTGAATACAGAAGAAAAGAAGGCCTTTATGACATTAATACACCGGGAAACCGAAATGGTCTTGTTGTTTACAGAATTAACACGTCTGCCGGCAATGGGAATGCTCAAGGGCCACCAGACGAAATTTACTGTTACCGACCTGGCGGTACGCTCGTGTACAATGGTAGTTTTGATTTAGCACCCTATAGCTCAGATTATGGACACACATTCTTAAATAATGGGACAGACCCTTCGTGTTTTCTCTATAACAGCGGAAATGGAGGAGATGGTGGGTTAAATCTGCTAAATGTAACAAGTGCTGATGAAACCATTTCATTCACAGTATCATTCGGTGTACCGGAAATTGAAGTTAATCCTGACGAACTCACTTTTAATGTAGCTTCGGGAGATTTTGGAAATCAGACTGTAACCTTGTCAAATGTTGGAGAGGCAGAAACTCAATTGAATTATTCGGTAAATGCAATTGGTGATATTCCATTTTCGAATCCCCAAGGCGGTCCTGATGGGGGCAATTATTATTGGACCTCAGCTGCTGAAGAATTGGGAATGGAATATGAGTGGATTGATATTCAGAATAATGCCACTCTTCTCAATTTTTCTCATAATGATTTATTTGCCGACAATCAGGTTGATTTACCTTTTGTCTTTGAATTTTTTAATGAATCATATGATTATGTTGATGTTAATGCTAATGGTTGGGTAGGATGGAATAGTACGAATGAAAATGCATGGTTGAATAGTGATCTTCCATCTCCAAGCGCACCACGACCTGCGATATTTGGCTTTTGGGATGATCTCAATCCAAATAATGAAGGCGGTAATGCTAATTCGTCCGGAGATATATATTATCATGTTAATCAAGAACGAGCTGTCATCTGGTTTAACAATGTGGTTCGCTGGAATCCTGATGATTGGGGTCAATTTGATTTTCAAATCGTCTTGTACTCTAATGGTACCTTTGCTACAAATTACCGGAGTATGGATGGTGTCCTGAATTCCGGAACTATTGGCTTCCAGAATAATGATGGCAGGATGGGTACACAAATTGTTGCAAATGAAACATTTATTTCAAGCGAATTCAGTTGGGCCGCAGCTCAAGCAGAGGATGAAAATTCCTGGCTCATTTTGTCAGCAGAAGCAGGTGATTTATCCGGAGTGCTTTTCGGTGGTGAATCTACCGAAATCTATGTCCAGGTTGTTACAAGCGGAATGGATGCGGGGTATTATTCAGCAAATATCAAT
>CAXCBH010000078.1:0-6699 GCA_963980675.1 uncultured bacterium
CACTTGTTGCCCCTGGGCAATAATCCGAGTTTTTACAATGGTTTTCCGTTGAACTTCGGCCAATAATTGACAGGAGATTCCCTCGTCCTTCGACAGGATAGATTTAAGCTGTTTTCCGCTATCATCCATCCCAACCAATCCAATGAGAGTTACCTTCCCTCCCAGTCCATGAATATTACGAGCCACATTGGCGGCACCACCAGAATGGTGATCGGTCTTTTCAATATGTACAACCGGAACCGGCGCTTCCGGTGAAATTCGATCGACGCTTCCCAAAATATATTTATCTAACATCACATCCCCGATAACGAGAATATGCTTATCAGTAAATGAATTTAGAAGTGAAGTGACATTTATGTTCATTATTAGTATCTGGTGAATGATTTAATCTTGAAAGGTTAGTAAAAATCATTGAACGAAAAAACTATTTTTCCTGTCTCTTTCTATTTTTGCTCCTACTACGATTCCGGGTGTTCCTGTTACTTCGATTATTTTGATTCCGTTGCGGTTTCCTGGAGATTCCTGGCCTAATCTTAGAAATATGCCCATTGTCTAAATAGATCAAAACGGAAGCAAAGTTTTTCAAATGGACATCAGTCGGTGAAGACAAAACAAGTGTCGTCCCAAGAGTTCGATTCATTTTAGTAAGTTGATTTCGAAATTCCTTTTCCATGTTTGTGTTGAAAAATAGACCATAGTCATCAATCAATAAAATCCGTGGATCTGTCTCACAGGCAAAGATCATCCCCAGCCAATGACGTTCACCTTGGGAAATTTTTCCAATCTTCCGGCTCCATAGATTACTGAAACTTCCCCCATTAAAGTATCTGTTCTCTATCACATTTTTTTTCTTTCCGAATTTTTGTGCTACATAGTTTGAAACAGTTTGATTGGATGCTCCCAATTCAGAATTATTGGAATAAAAAACTTCATCGTGAACAATAATCTTTCCTAACCAGTTTGTCTGGTAGGGTTTATCATCATACAGGACAGTACCAGCTGACTGTTTTTCAACACCGGCAAGAATATTTAAAAGAGATGTTTTCCCACTGCCTACAGTTCCAACAATACCATAGATTGTTCCAGGGTGAATTTCTAGTTTTCCAATTTTTAATGCTTGGTATGTACCATAGGATTTTTCCAAGCCATTGACATTAAATATCAATCTTTTTGTTTGTGCCATTATCTTTTCCTTTTTAGGCTATTGCCCATGAGGAAAAGGGAAAATATATTAAGCGATTACTCTATTTCCTGCTCTAGCCAACGTTCTGCATCAATTGCAGCCATACATCCCGTGCCAGCAGCAGTTATAGCTTGTCGATAAACATGGTCTTGTACATCACCACAAGCAAATACCCCTTCTAAATTAGTGTAAGTAGTATCTGAGTTTGTAATGATATAACCTGCGTTATCCAAATCGATCGATCCGTTGAACAATTGCGTGTTAGGTTTATGTCCAATTGCCATAAAGATTCCATCGCAAGCCACATCACGTCTTGCACCAGAAATTGTATCTTTCAACCTGACTGCCGTAACACCTGTTTCTTTCGTACCGATGATATCATCTACGTTTGAATTGTACTCAACTGATATCTTTGGATTTGCCAAAGCTCTATCAATCATGATCTTTGATGCACGAAATTCATCTCTTCGATGAATTAAAACAACTTCTGACGCAAATTTGGTTAAAAATGTGGCCTCTTCCATAGCTGAATCACCGCCACCCACTACGAGTACTTTTTTATCTCGAAAGAAAAAACCATCGCAAGTTGCACAGGCTGACACACCATGCCCCATCAATTCGGACTCAGATTCGAGCCCAAGAAGCCGAGCAGTGGCGCCAGTTGAGATTATGATCGCTTCTGCGGAATATTCATTGCCATCGGCCCATACTTTATATGGACGTTCAGAAAAATCAACTTTATCAATTGTTTTAAATAAGCATTCAGCACCAAAACGTTGTGCTTGTTTTCTGAATTCATCCATCATTTCCGGTCCAGTGATTCCATTAGGGAATCCTGGATAATTTTCAACATCCGTTGTAATGGTGAGTTGGCCGCCAGGTTGGGCGCCTTCGAAGACGAGGGGTTCTAAGTTTGCCCTCGCCGCATAAATAGCTGCAGTGAGTCCTGCAGGTCCAGAGCCAATAATAATGACCTTCCGCTTCATTTCCCTTTTCGTTTCCTAATTAAATAATTTCGTCTAACATTGTAGTGATATTCCCTTTAGGAACAGCACCAACAATTTGATTTACAACTTTCCCATCTTTCATTATAAGAAGTGTGGGAATACTTCTTACACCATATTTCATGGCAGTATCTTGGTTTTGATCCACATCAACCTTTCCAACTTTGACTTTTCCATTATATTCTCCTGCAATTTCATCAATCACAGGCGCAATAGCTTTACATGGCCCACACCAGGTGGCCCAAAAGTCAATTAAAACTGGAATTTTCGATTGAGAGACATCTGAATCAAAATTTTGATCGGTAAATTTGTGTACGTTTTCAGACATGAGTCCTCCAATAATTCATAAAAATAAGCCTAGTAACTTATGACATCTCGTTAAATCTCTGGAACAAAAATATTCAAATATTCTTTGATTAATTGATCTGAAGTGTATCAGGTAAAATATCTAATGGCAAATCTAAATAATATGCCGATAAAGTAAGTGCTGAGTCTCCTCCATGCGCTTCAATAAGCCCAATGGGAATTTGATCATGCCTGATCAATAGATAAGGTAATACTTCATAATCACCTGATGATAAATTTAGGCTATCACTCAGCAGGTAGTAGGTCCATGTAATAGATTCATTCTCTTCATAGGTAAAATTCCGTAATTGGTCTTCCACACTATTCCCTAATTGATCAGTTCCAATGAAACGATAAATAGTAACAGTCTCATTACCTGTCAGTGCCCGAAAGAATAACCCTGAATGGAAATCAGAACCATCCTCTTGTAAAATGTATTTGTAGGTATCTATTGAAACGGCTGAATGGGTTTCAAGATTAAAAGATACCCGTAAAGTATCTCGGGTTTGAATTGAATTTTTGTTAAAGTGAAGTATAACCTCTCCTGATAGGATTTTTTTCATTTCCAACGGATTCAGCAATTCTCCATCTTCAGAAAAATCGGTCTGCTCTTTAGAAAACATGCCATTGGTAAAATAAACAGTGACCGAATCCAATTCGTAATTATGAATAAAGAAATATAAATTTACAGGCCCATTCATACTTCCGTTTGGTGTTTGAGAATTTGTGATGGAAAATGAAAAATAACCGACGGAATCCGTAGTTGTATATAGGTCAAATGTTTCCAACCAAACTGAAACGGGAACATTGGTTTGGTTCTTCTCGGTTAGTACACTCCCAGTTATTTTCATTTCTATCGTACCGGAGTCATCCCAAAACGGATTGGATGTGCAGGAGGACAACAACAACAACAACAACAACAAGAAAATAATTGTTTTGTTCTTTATTTCCATGAAAGCCCAAGATTAAGATTGTATCTTTGGTCAAAAAGGGAAATTCCATTCAATACCTGTGATTCATTATTCAGGTTTTTCCCCGAAATACTGATTGTTCCTTTGTAATCTCGAAACTTTAATTTTAAAGATAAATTGGCATCGTAGGTTTGAATCGCATCAAGTCTATTATCAAGAAATGTCCCTGTTGAATTAATGGATGTTATTTGGCGAGCGCTTTCTGAACGTTGGATAAGATCTAGTTGAAACCATCTTATTTTTAAAGTTATTTTATTGCGCACCATTTTATCCGGTTGTAGTTGGAACGCCATTGGATCCGAAAAAAGATAATAGGCGTAGGAAGATGAGAAATTGAACCATTTTGTTTTTGAACTAAATGACAAATTTGAGTCAAATCCTGATAAACTTGCTTCACCATAATTAATTGGAAACTGAATGGGGACACCAGTCAGTTGGATTTGTTTTATCTTATTCGAATAGTGGTAATTAAATCCTGATATGTTTATTGCATAATATGGTTTTTCATTGTCATTTTCATTCTCAATTTTGATTCCCATTTCAAATTGATTTTTATATTCCGGTATCAACCCGATAGTACCTTGATTAGTTGAACGAATATGATTTGAAAATCTTTCATTTAAACTTGGTAGGCGGAATACATTCCCTAGATTTGTATAAAGCATGATTCGCTTTTGAGACATAATACTAACGATTGAGCCTGTAAACATTGAACTTGATTCATCCCAAGTCTCCGTATCCATTATTTCATCAAAGGATGAATCAGGTGTATCAGAAATAAGATGCTTGCTTAAAACTATCTTTACATCCTTCAATTGTATACCTTGGTTCCTTTCTGGTTGAACCAATTCAAATGATCCGGTGAAAATGGAATTAACTCTTTTTGTAATAAAAGTTAAACTATCGATATCCCAGTTTGATGTTAAATAATTAGTTTCTCCATTAAATTTAGCCATTGCACTCCGAATGGGTTTCTCGAAAGAAAAACCAAAACCATTATTTAAATCTTCCTTATTGATGGTATAAGAGTTAGTGGACTCAATGCCCAAATTATTTTGCAATAATCCAAAAAAGATGATCTCTCCCCCAATTGGACTTGAATGAATCATTTTCCCGATAATGTTTTCCATATCAATCGAAACAGAATTGCCGGTACGATAATTTTGAAATTGTTTCCCATTCTTGAATCCCATAAATCGAAATTCAAGGTTATAACGATTCTTAATGCCAAGATGTCCAAACTGTCGCTGATGGCTCGTTGTTATTTCAGGTTTCTCTGCATCAATATAAATTTGTGAAAATTGACCTTCACCTATGCCACCATTCAATGAGACTAATGAAGACCCTATAGATCCAAACCCATCAAATCCACCGTAGTTGTACGTTCCAAATTGCTGGGTAAATGATGCGCTAGAGCCATAAGTCAATTTTGGTATAAAATTAATAATACCGGATGATGATAATGCTTTTTCATGTCCACCTTTTACCAGTTCTATACCGGAGAACCCCGATGCTGAAAAAATAGACAAATCCAATAATGGATCGCCTAGGGTATTGATACGAATTCCATCGTAGAGATAAATCATTTCTTCAGGTGCTGACGCACGAACTGAAATTGACTTTTGTCCATTCATCGTTTCATTCATAACGATAGATTGCTCCGAGAATAATGCATCTCCAATATCAACAAAACCTCTGACAGCCAATTCTTCTGTATCCAGGATAATAACACTATTCTTAGTTTCAAATGGACTAAACTGTTCTCGCCCCGCCCCTGTGACATCTAATGGCTTCAATTCTACGACTTTTTGCGTTAAAGTTACCCTTGTACCATTTTTAAAAAGAATGGCATTTAAAGTTTCCTGTTCGTACCCAATATGATCTAGGATTATTTGTTGGTCATGGATGGGAATTTCAAAGATAAATACACCCTTATCATCCGATTGAGTACCAGTATTAGATGGTTTTGACACAATATTTACATTAAATAGGGGCTCTCCTTTCTCATCAATAACACTTCCTTGGATAGGTTTAGTTTGGGACAGGAGAATAGTTGAGAAAAAAAGTATAATTAATAGATATTTCATCGAATAACCGCAAATTTCCCTATAAATGAATCTTGGCTCTGACTATCCTTTTCCATCACATGAAAAATATAAAGCCCAGGTGCCACCTCCTGATTATTCACAGTTCTCATATCCCACCATGCATTGCCGGAACTTTCACTTTCATGTTCAATGGTACTTACATGTTCACCGGTAATGGTATAGATTTTGATAATACAACTTCTTGTCAAATTAGTAAAGCGAACCTGTCTTAAATGTTTTGTTTCTTTGAATTTTGATCTTACGAAATACGGATTTGGTACAACACCTACATGATTCAAATTGGTTTCAGGTGTAACACCGGGATAAGTCTGGACAAAATTTCGATCTAAAATGGTTGTCCCTTTTGAATTTTGAATAGAAGCATAACCATCCGGGTCTGCCCATTTATCTGGATTTGAGTAATTTGTATCGATAACAGTTTCATACTGATCAACCCCTACTTGATTGTAAGTTATTTTATAAGGTGGTTCCACGCCCATATCATAAGCCACTACAGAGTAGGTATACTCCACACCGTTAGTAACTGCATCGTCTTGATACATGTACCAAAATGTATCACTTTCAACTACATAGGGTTCGCTTAAGCGGATCATATCAAAACCCGTGTCTTCTCCAAGGCTAAACCATGGAAAGTATGGATCTTGCCCTTTAATAGAATGCCCACGAATCCCATCTGATTCACAGTTTTCATCTAATTGATAAATGCAATGTAAAGAATCCATTTCTGCAGATAGGTCAAATTGTTTAAAAGGGCGCCACCCAACGAAAACACCATCCGTGTCGTAGATCATATCATTTGCTGATCCCCAAGTCTCTCCTCCGTCCAAGCTCCTATATATTTTATACCCTTCAAAATCCGCATAACTAGTCACAACATCTACCGAAGATTCAGCAACATTATTCCAATACAACTTAACTTTTTCGTATTCGGGTACTGCATATGCTGTGGGGCGAGTTGGTGGTGTAAATCCCTGGTATCGAGAATTATACATGACTTGCGCAAATTTGGCATTATTGATCAGATCATCTTCATCCTGACCAAAGATAATGCAAAAAGAAAAGGGAACTTCACGACCCACAGGCAAATC
>CAXCBH010000079.1:0-6626 GCA_963980675.1 uncultured bacterium
GGCAGGAGTCGAACCCGCGACATCCTCATTACAAGTGAGGCGCTCTACCAACTGAGCTACGGTGGCATAATGCACCATTACGAAAAAAATATGACTTTCGTATTAATGAATTAAACTAATCCCCACTTAACGAAGATGTTAAACTCTTATGTACAGCCTCGCAATTTAATACTTATCCTAAAAACGATTCAATATATATTTTATACAGTTATTGATTTTTATGTGTGAATGAGATATATTTTATACAAAAATGAAAAAAACAATTCTTGGCACATAATTTGCTATTTATGCTTTTTTGATATACTGGCCGTCGGGAGTGTCTTCGACCATCCACCCTTTTTCTTTTAAATGTTCCCGAATTAAATCGGACTCAACCCAATTCTCTTCGTCCCTTGCTTTTTGTCGTTTATTTAACATTAGATTTATATTGTCTGGAATTTCAAAATCCTGATTTTGAATAAATCCAAATACTGAATAAAAAGCCACTAAAAATTCCCACGCTTCTCCTAAATCTGAATCTGTAATAACATTTTTATCAATTTTTCCATTAACGGTTTTCATCCAATCAAAGAAAATGGCTAGCGCTTGAGGTGAATCCAAATCATCATTCATCCGATCTCGGAATTTGGAATAAACTTCCGGCATTGACCCAGTCGAATTCTCTTTAGCATTCATTTTTTGTAAGCGGTTATAAAAGTCGGATAAACGCTGAACAACTTTATCTCCTTCATGTTTTTTATTTATCGAAAATGTAATTTTTGATCGATAATGACCTGCCAATAATTGATATCGGATGCTTTCAGCACTAAAACCTAATTCTTTCAAGGCTGAAATTTGATAAAAATTACCAAGTGATTTACTCATTTTACCACCATCCACCATAAGGAATTCAGAATGTAGCCAATAATTCACGAAAGGCTGATCTGTAGCACATTGGCTTTGTGCAATTTCATTTTCATGATGGGGGAACATATTATCAACACCACCACAATGAATGTCAAAATGATCTCCTAGAGATTCACTACTCATTGCTGAACATTCAATATGCCACCCTGGTCTTCCTCTTCCCCAAGGAGCATCCCAAACAACTTCACCATCTTCTTCTTTCCAACCTTTCCATAAAGCAAAATCCTGCGGTGCGTCCTTGTCGTACTCATCTTCCATTACACGATCACCCGTTTGCTGCGCTGAAATATTTATTTGAGTGAGTTTCCCATAATTCGAAAAAGAGCTAATGTTGAAATACACGGAACCATCATCTTCCCTGTAAGCAAACCCTTTTTCCAAAAGGCGTTCTATCATACTAATCATTTTTGGAATGGACTCAGTGGCGGTTGGATAAATATCCGCAGGTATCATTTTTAACCACGTCAGATCTTCCATGAAATACTGAGTATATTTATCTGTGATATGGGAAAGACTGACTTTCATTTGTTTTGCTTTTTTGATGGTTTTATCATCTACATCTGTAATATTCATAACATGTTTTACATCGTAGCGCAATTGAAGCAACCAACGTTTTAGTAAATCTTCAAACATGAAGGTCCTAAAATTCCCAATATGAGCATAATCGTAAACAGTTGGACCACATGTATATAATCCCACTTTCCCTTTTTCAATTGGTTGGAAAATTTCTTTTTCTCTTTTTAATGTATTATAAAATTGTAGAGGCATTTATAAACTTAACTCAATAATTATTTTTATTAATTCTTCAAATGACATTCCGGCAGCATCGACAGATTTTGGAACCAAACTTGTGGAAGTCATTCCAGGTAATGTATTCATTTCTAGAAAATAATACTTCCCGTTTTCAACCAATAAATAGTCAGCTCGTGCATATACATCACACCCTAATGCTTTAAAAATAATTTCCGTGGTATTTTGAATAGATTTTGTTAATTCTTTTGGGATATCTGCTGGACAAATATAATGACTCATCCCTGGTGTGTATTTACATTCATAATCATAAAATTCGTGAGATGGCTTAATCTCCACAATGGGATATGCTTTTTCACCCAAAACCGTTACTGTTAATTCCCTACCATGAATATATTCCTCAACCATTACAAGATCACTATGTTCAAAAGCTTCAGTAATTCCAGCATCTATTTCTGATTCATCATAGACAATCGTCAACCCAACCGTGCTCCCTTGATCATTTGGTTTTATTACAAATGGGAGAGGTAATGTTGGCCTATCATTAACGGAATTCAGCATTTCCCATACTGGTGTTCTAATATCATTGTTTTTTACAATATTTTTACTTTTTACCTTATCCATACAAAGAGCAGATGACTCTGGACCCGATCCTGTATTTTTAATATTGTTCTTATCCAACCAAGCCTGGATCTTTCCATTTTCCCCAATACCGCCATGGAGAGCATTAAAAATAACGTCCTGTTTTTTAAGATTCGGGAGCAATTTCCTGTAATCGAAATGAAATGGGAATTCAGTCGTCACAAACCCGTTTTTCCTACAGACATCAGCCACTGCTTTCCCCGATGATAAAGAAACATCCTTTTCTTCACTGGGGCCACCCATTAACACTCCAACCTTTAACGACATAATTTTTGGGCGCCTTCTTTCAGATCATTTACGATAAAGGTTGGCATTTCATATTCCGGTAAAAAATCGATGGTTTCCTTTCCTCGGCCCGTAAGAACAAGCATGGTATCCAAACCAAGCATCTCACCTGCTTCCATGTCTGCAGCGGAATCCCCAATCATAATACAATCCATTAAATTAAGATCGTGGTCTAATTCCGCCTCAAGGAACATCCCCGGTCCAGGCTTTCTTCGTTCGGTTGCCTGTTCCGGGTGATCCGGACAAACATAAATTCCCAATAATGGAATATTATTCTTTTCAAATTCCATAGTGATAAAATCATGAATTTCTTGCAAATGCTCTTGCTGGATCAACCCACGGGAAATGCCAGATTGATTTGTAATAATACAAAACCTGTTACCAGCTTTAGCCAATTGTTTCAATGCAGGTAGGGTGAAATCATAAAAAATGAAATCATTCAACGAACTGATATATCCTGGATCCGGATTTAATGTGCCGTCCCGATCTAGAAAAATGCAATCGTACTTTTTCATACAGTTATTGGTTCCTTCTTTACATCTTTAATCCGAACACTTCCTTCCATAAAATAGATCATTCCAATGATAACCAATGGAAAATAAGACACTGCGTGACTCACGATGGCGTATGTTAGTGCTTTTTCACTAGCGATTCCGAAAACAACCATCAGACTAAATTTTATTCCTGCATCATAAGTTCCGGCAGATCCCGGCAGCGCCGGAATTCCAATAACTATGCTACCTAATACCAATATAATTCCTGTACCGATAATCCCGAGATTTAAATCACAAGCACCCAAAATAATAAATGTAACTACATAATAAAACCCCCACAATAAGATACTTGAAAGAACAATTTCCACAGCGTGGTTAGTTTTTTTGATGAGAACTATTCCATCGAATATTTTATTGAGGGCTTGAAATAGTTTTTGACCAATTCCTTTTTGTAAGATAGAAACCTCTCCTATTTTTCCCATAAGGTTGAACTTCAATGATAAAATAATACCCAAAATGATAGCAAAAGTGATTCCTGAAAGGAAATAAACAGCCAGCCGAATTCCATCCTGCTCAAATGGAAACCAAGGAATTAATAAAACAAAAACGAATAATACCATAATCAGGTCAAGTATACGTTCCATGATCACCGTCCCAAAAGCTTGTGTTGCAGACATGTGTCGTCCTGAAGTCACGGAATAAGCACGCAACAATTCTCCTAATCTAAATGCAAGTATTCCATTTCCAAAATAGCCCACCATGGTGGCAGAAAATACATCATGAAGTGGAATCTTTTCTAAAGGATCCATGATCAATTTCCATCTATATGCACGGATAATACAACTCGTCACTAGTAAAAAACAACCTAGGGTTATTTCAGATATATTCACTTGTTTTATCTGATGGATCAATCCATCAAAATCTTCTCCCATAAAAGCTAGATAAATCCCAATTATACTGATTCCGCCTACAATTAAAATTTTTAAATATTTATTCACGAAGGTCTATGGTCTCATATTCTGTTAGATCAATCGTTGCAACGTCCCGCTCTTCTATGGAATCTAAAGATATTATTTTTATCCAAATCTCTGAATCATCACCGGTTTTCAAAATTATCTCTTTCGGTTTACCATTACCGGGAATAGTGCGAATTGTTCCATGCATTTCCCAATCTAATAAAGTAAAGGGAATTCGAAATCCATTTTTTTCTAAAAGAGGTTCACCTGTTTGAAGTGATTCATTCGTTCCTGTCAATATATCAAAGATGCTGATTTCCCCGGGAATGGTCTGGTCATAGATCACTTGTTTCTCCACCTTATTTATTGTCGTGATCTCACCATTATTAAAGGTAATTCGTTGGTCTAAAGCATCAAAAGTATAATGTTTTTTTCCTAAGTAAAAAAAAGTGCCATTAGATTCAAATCGTTTACCAAATTGTTCCTGGTAAAATTCAATTTCAAAGAAACGGCCACTCTTTGCATTCATGTAATCTAAGAACTGCTGATACGGACCAGGTTGAGCTCCCATCTGTCCAACAAGAATTATAAATAAAAGGTTTTTTTTCAACTGATTATTCCCGAATCATTTCGAGATAGGTCTCATCCACTAATACTTCTCTTGCCTTGCTCCCCGTAAATGGGCCGACAACGCCCGTCTGTTCCATTTGATCAATTAACCGTGCAGCTCTTGAATATCCCACCTTGAGCCTTCGTTGGAGTAAAGATATGGATCCCTGCTGATGAGTGATTACCAATGCAACAGCATCGTTAAACAGTTCATCGGAGCTACTATCACCATCTCCACCAAATTCTGTCGCCACTGCTTCTCTAACTGTAGGCAATACCATTTCATCGGGTTTTGGTTGATCTGATACATGATTCATGACAGCTTCAATTTCTTCTAGGGTCAGGAATGCGTTATGCATTCGAATTACATCAGAACTGCCTGTCCCTAGGTGAAGCATATCACCGCGCCCAATCAATTTATCTGCACCAATTTGGTCAATAATTGTTCTTGAATCAACTTTACTGGCAACTTGGAATGCGATTCTTGAAGGGAAATTAGCCTTAATAACACCTGTGATTACATCCACGGATGGTCGCTGTGTGGCAATAACCAAATGAATCCCAACTGCACGGGACAATTGTGCTAATCGTCCAATGGGTGCTTCCACATCTTTCGCTGACAACATCATGAGATCTGCTAATTCATCAATTACAAGAATAATGTATGGCATAATGGATTCGTCTGTATTTTGCATCTTTTCGTTGTACTCACCAATGTTTCGAACAACTGCATCCGCCAAAACATTGTAACGGCGATCCATTTCTTTTTCCAATGCGCGTAGTGCTAAAATAGCGTTATCTACAGATGTGACGATTGGCTCCTGGATATCTTCCATTTTCAATAGATGATACCCTTCCAACTGACGATACAATGTCATTTCAACTTTTTTGGGATCTATCATGACAAATTTCACTTCATCTGGCGTTGCTCGATATATTATTGAACATATGATTGTGTTGATACAAACTGATTTGCCAGAGCCGGTTGTTCCCGCAATAAGAAGATGGGGCATTTTGGCCAAATCCAGTGTGGCAATCTCACCTGATGTTGTTTTTCCAACGGCAAGAGAAAGAATCGATTCTGCTTCAGCAAATTCAGGACTGTTCACCACAGACTTAAAAAAGACCGTTGCTGGGTTCTGGTTTGGAATCTCGATTCCGACAGATGATTTTCCGGGAATCGGTGCAATAACCCGAACACTGCTTGCTTCCATAACACGAGCCAGATCATCCGCTAAGGCTACAAATTTATTAACGCGAACTCCTTCTGCCGGTTCAACTTCGAACAGGGTAATAATGGGGCCGGGATGAACATTCACCACTTTTCCTTCCACACCAAATGTCGCCAAAGATTGGGTTAAATAATTAGCACGTTCAATTAATTCATCTCGTGTAAATGTATCAGAAACATTAACGGGATTCGCCAATAGTTCCGAAGATGGAAGTTGGTATTTTCGTCTAGGTTTTTGTCGTTCCACAACTTCATCAATATCCACTTCTTCTGTTTGAGCCATTTCTTCAATATTTAAATTCTCATCACTTTCATCGGTGGCTTCGGTCTCGTTTTCTACTAGCGTAGTTTCAGATTCAGGTACGCTTTCCAAGTCATTTTCAGATTCTGGTTGAATTTCGTCAATGGTCTGGGGAGATGTTAAATTCTCTTCTTCATCGGATTCTGGTTCTGATTCTTCTTCTTGGATCGGCTTAGCAACATTTTCTTCTACGGGGTCTGGAGTTTCTGGTGCAAATTCAGCTTCATCCCTCTCTTTTTTAGCATCGATCTTTGATTTTAGATCTTGGGTGTGAAGACGCTTTGCATCATCCTTATCCTGCTGTTCCTTTTGGTTTGCCTTTTCTGTCCTCCAAGTGTCCCATTTCTCCTTTGCATTTACAAATGGGCCATAATAATCCAAGTTGAAATAGCCACGGAGTAGCATGAGAAATCCTGCAATAAGAAAAAGTGACGTTCCCCAAATACTTAACC
>CAXCBH010000080.1:0-6593 GCA_963980675.1 uncultured bacterium
ACACCTAATTGGAACACCATTTCCATTTCGGGATATCACATCCGAGAAGCTGGAAGTACGGTTGAACAGGAATTAGCATTCACCTTTGCCAATGGTATTGCCTATGTTGAAGCGGCCATCGATAAAGGTCTTGATCCTAACCAGTTTGGACCTCGAATTTCCTTCTTCTTTAATTCTCATAATGGTTTTTTGGAAGAAGTTGCCAAATTCAGAGCAGCTAGAAACTTATGGGCGACCATTATGAAAAATCGCTTTGGTATCACTAATGAAAAAGCACTTATGTGCAGGTTTCACGTCCAGACAGGTGGTTCCACACTCACCGCTAAACAAATTGATAATAATGTTGTCAGAACCTCCATTCAGGCTCTGTCTGCTATTCTTGGCGGTACACAATCTCTCCATACCAACAGTAAGGACGAAGCACTGGCATTACCAACAGATGATGCAGTAAAACTAGCATTAAGAACGCAACAAATTATCGCTCATGAAAGTGGAATCAAAAACTACCCCGACCCTTTTGGTGGAAGTTATGTTGTGGAAGAGATGACAGAGAACTTAGTGATAGAGGCAACGAAAATTATTGAAACGATTGATCAAATAGGCGGCTCCGTTTCTGGAATCGAGAGTGGTTGGATCCAGGATGAGATTTCACGCAGTGCTTACGAATATCAGAAAAATATTGATACAAAAAAACAGATTATTGTAGGCGTAAACAAATACGAAGATCTAGATGAAATTGACCCTGAATTATTGGAAATTGACCCTGAAAAAGTTCATGCCCAAATTGAGTCTGTCTCGACTCTGAAATCGTCTCGGAATAACGATCAGGTGACTCAACAATTAAACCGACTCAAATTGGTTGCAGAATCCGATGAAAATGTAATGCCTTATATCATTGATTGTGTGAAAAATGACTGTACGCTGGGAGAGATTTCGGACTCATTTCGATCAGTTTTTGGAGAACACAATCCACATTAATTACCGGTGACACGAGCGGCTTCAATTATATCAATATTGCTTCATCCTATGATGGTTGCACCCATCACATTTGGTTTACTTATTTATACAGGGACTTCAATTCCTAAAAATCCGCATCTTACTTTTTTCATAGCATTTTTCTTTTCTACATTGCTGGCAATTTCTACTGTCATTTATTTAAAAAAGCAGGGCATTGTTAGCGATGTGGATGTCTCTATTCGTGAACAACGAGTTCAACCGCTGGTATATGGAACGATTTATTGTGGAGTGGGATTTCTCCTTTTAAAATATTTGAACGCATCGCCTCTTGTCCAAGGCCTTATGTTTTGTTATGCTATCAATACAGCGATTGTGTGGTTTATTACACGAAAATGGAAAATATCTATTCATGCCATAGGGCTGAGTGGTCCTTTAGTTGCTCTTTGGCTTCACGGTTTTCACTATCCAATTATAATGGGAATCGCTCTTGTTTTAGTTTGCGTCTCCAGAGTAATTCTGAAAGCGCATACGCCCGCACAAGTAATCGTGGGATTAGGGTTGGGAATGAGTCTTGCCTATTTTGAACTCACGATTTTATTCTAATATATATGATTCTCACAAATCTTATAAAAACTAATCTCCGGACAAAACAGTTTGGGAGAGATATCGAATATTACCAACGATTGGGATCCACCAATGACGAAGCATGGGAACTCATTCAAAATGGAGAAGCAAGTCACGGGATGATTGTTATTACCGATTATCAAACTCAGGGGAAAGGCCGAGGTGGTAATTCTTGGTTTATGAGTCCCAGTAAGGGCTTAGTTTTATCTCTTATTCTTTTAGAGTCCATTCCTCTAGAAAAAGCAGGGTTAATTCCCTTAGCTACAGGTGTAGCAATGGCAAAAACATTAAAAAATCGAGGTGGGTCGCCTACATTAAAATGGCCAAATGACATATTATTTCACGGGAAAAAAACTGGTGGAATATTGTGCGAAAGTAAGATATCCGGAAAATCAGTTCAGTCGATGGTAGTTGGAATAGGGATAAATGTGAATGAAACTAAAATTGATTTTCCCGATGAATTAAAAGAAATTGCAACATCTCTTTCAATTGAGAGCGGTCATACGCATCAGAGAGAATTGGTGGCAGCAATTTTTACCACTTTTTTCGAACAATATTGGGAAAGGTTACAGGAATCCCCTGAAGATATTATTAATGATTGGACATCACTTTGCGGGCATTTAGGGAAATCGATTACATTCAATATTAATAGAGAAAAACAGATAGGCATTTTCAAAAGAATAAATCACAAGGGTGAGGCTTGTATCACTATTGGTGGTGATGAAAAGGTATATCCTTCTATTATTTTGGAATAATTTTTAGAAATGAAAAATATTTTTATATTTCATATACTGCTATTAGGGCTTCTTACTGCCCAGGAATTACCATTTGGCACACCCAATTATTTTGAAATGGAAATTGAAACAAATATTCTCCAGATTGATGTTCAGGTTCCATTCTCTTTCCCTTTCGATATCATTTCCTCCATTAAACCGTATGAATTTGATAATAAGGATATTTATTTTATTGAACTCCAATTAAATGACAATATACAATTCCATTTTAAACTGATCGACACGCCATTACCAAATGGAATGACCCTTTATTTCATTAACTTAATAACCAATGGTTGGGTTGGTCCATATTCAAGAAATATCCTCCAAAATAAATCTTCCAATGTTACTGGGGAAATGAAAAGTGATCGAATTTTGATTGAATATTCTGTTCCAAAAGGCACAGAGCCCATCTTCCCCGTTCAAGAATTGATTCTTCCAAAAAGACCTGAAAATTTTGAAAAAACTTTAAATCACAGAGATCCTATTTTACGTGATTTCAGTAATACAATTTTACTTTGTGGGTATTGGCCACCTTCTAACGAATGCATTCGCCCTTTTAGCAGGAATACACTCACCAACCCTGAAGGCTGGGTGGGCGAAAACTGGGAAAATCGTGGATATAATGTGGTTTCTTATTTTCCAGAATTCGCTCAACCAGATTGTGATGATTGCGGTCAGGGAATGGGCTATTTTGAAGTGGATTATCAGGATACATCCAATGATTGGTGGAATATTGTAGATAGTTTACATCCAGTGGCTATCATCACTTTCAGCCGTGGATTCATTGATTATAGTTGGGAAATGGAATGGAAATATTATAACCGATTTTATTGGTCTCCAGATTTTACTGAACCCTATTATCCGACACCAACACCACCAGATTCTAGCGTAGCTGCAGAAACTCAACGAAATTCATCTCTTCCCATGGATTCCATTGTTACTGCTATTAATTCTGCAAACTTGGGGTTAAATCCTTATATTGATTACAGTGATGGAGCCGGTGGTTATTTATCAGAATTCATGGGATATCATGGTGTATGGTATAAAACCATGATGGATTCACTTAATCTTCCATGTTATACCGCCGGTCATGTTCATGTGGGGGGGCTCATTGACTGGGAGATAGCCCGGGAAGCTGCAAAAGTAACATTAAGAGAAGTAATCAAAATTGTAGATGAATATAAAAACCTTCCTGGTGACATTAATGAGGATGGCGTTGTTTCAATATTGGACATGCTATCTATCATCTTTCATATTTTGGGAAATATTGAGTTAAGGGGAGACCAATTCGTGATTGCGGACCTGAATGCTGATCTGACCGTTGATATTTATGATCTGTTCCTAATCTCAGATATTATTTTAAATTATTGAATTAATCATTAAAACCGGTGCAGGGGTGAAACCTTAATATTAATCTCGTAGTCCTTAAATTTTTCTTTTAATCTATTCTCAAGATTCAAGGTGCATGATATGATCTCTTTCTGGCTTATGCCTACTTGAATATTTATACCAAATAAAATTACGTGGTGATTTTCCGTATTCACAATTCTAACATCATGTATATCGGCAATTCTTTCATCAGATTCGCATAAAAGAGACAACACCTTGTTAACTTCTTGCACTAAAGGATCATTTGGGTGGACTGGATCCATATGAATGGTGGGCTCAACACCTAATGCATCATGCAATTTGTGCTCTACTTCCTCTGAAATATCATGAGCTTCAGCCGTGGATTTATCTGCATCAATTTCCACATGAACGCTAACAAACTTGTCATGCCCATAACTGTGAATTGTAATATCATGAGCACCTAATACTCCATTTATATTCATTACAATATTTCGAATATTCTCAACATCTTCCATTGTAGGCGGTTTACCAATTAAATCATCCACTGCATCTTTTGCTATTTCAAACCCAGTAAAGATCAAAAATAATGCTACGCCTAGTCCCGCCCAACCATCAACAACTGGATAACCATACTTCCCTGCAATCATTGCTGCAACAACCAAAATGCTCGAAATGGCATCAATACGATGGTGCCAAGCATCAGCATGGAGTACCCCAGAAGCAATTTTGGAAGAAAGAAATTCCGCATATCTTGCTGTGATTTCTTTCAAAATAATAGTCACCATAAGGATAAGTATCATCCACCATTCAGCTACCATTTGTTCAGGATTTTGAATTCTATCAATGGATGCTTTAATGAATTCAATACCAGCGACACATAAAAGAATCGCAATAATCAATGTTGCTATGTATTCTGCACGACCATGCCCATAAGGATGCTCAACGTCAGCAGGCTTCTCCGCTTGTTTGAACCCCCAAATCACTACAATCGATGAAACAACATCAGATAATGTATGGACAGCATCGGCGATTACGCTAACGGCCCCTACCATAATTCCAATTAATAATTTAAGAATAAATAAAATGCTGTTTACTAAAACGGAAATCCATCCTTGGAAAACTCCAATTTTAGTACGATATATCTTTGCCGATTCTTTTGTGTTAGGAATAAATCGGTTGGTCAGTAGTTCAAAAATAGAAATTAAATCATCCCCTTAACTTTGTGCAGTTTATTCTCCCGTCCTCGGGCTAAAGCATATTCAAATGACCATTTAAGGCAAGCGGAACCAATCTCTCCATCCTTCCGTAATGCGATATACCCAATTTGAAAATCTGGAGCTCCATTATGAGCTTTAATAATACGATTTAGCGCTTCTTCGCAAGCTGCTTTGGGATCATACCCTTGTCTCATTAGTTCCACCACAAGAAAACTCCCGGTCGTCTTAATCACTTCTTCACCCAACCCCGTGGCAGCGGCACAACCAATCTCATTATCCACAAAAAGTCCTGCACCAATGATGGGGCTATCTCCTACCCTACCATGTAGTTTATAAGCCCAACCACTGGTTGTGCATGCGCCGGCAAGGTCGCCATTCTTATCCTGAACTAAAACAGAGATTGTGTCATGAGCTTCATGAGGTGTCATTTCCCTACGATTCTTTATCCATTCTTCCCAGGCTTGCCGAGATTCGACCGTGAGCAGATCCATTTTTTCAAAACCTTTAGATACAGCAAACTGCTGGGCTCCTTCCCCAACCAACATCACATGCTTAGTATCTTCCATTACTTTTCTAGCCACGGAAACAGGATGTTTTATATTTTGTAAAAATGCAACTGATCCTGCATTACCGTTGGAATCCATAACGCACGCGTCCAAGGTAACATTACCCTGCTCATCGGGTAGGCCTCCAAAACCTACGGATGTAATAGTGGGGTCTGATTCGGCAACACGTGCACCCACTTCTGCTGCATCCATTGCATTCCCACCATTTACTATAGTTTCCAACGCAGCATCATTCGCTGGCAAACCGTGGCTCCATGTAGAAAGAATGATTGGATCATTTTTATTTGTAATAATATTTGAATCTCCAAAAATAGTAGAAGGTGCTGTAATTCCAATTGCACTCGTCTTTAAAAAATCTCTGCGTTTCATCAAATTATAATCCCTATTTGTACAAGGATGCAATTTATAAAGAAAAAATCGAAGAAACATTGTTTGGCAATATCTTTACAAAAAATTAATTACAAATTCTAAGGATAGATATTTAATCACAAATTAAAATACTTCTAAGATATAGTATAGTGCGATGTTCTATGTTTTAGTATATTGTGTCTCTTTATATTTATGTGTAGATAAAACCAAATTAGAAGAGTTTTTCATGGAAACAAGTTTCATTATGATTATTGCGGCAATTATTTCAATGTAATTCAGAGGATTCAGTGATGAAGTAGCCTTACCACTTGTTGCTATGTTTATTATATTGACAATTATAGCGTTTTATGCTTCATCATAATGAAAGACTAAATGAATAGATGAGTATTTCTTTTTATTTGATTTTAAATATATAAAGAGATGCTTTTTATCTATATAACATCTTTTTTCTTTAAACTAATCAGGGTTATTTCTGCAGGGACACCGATTCGTAATGGTGGTCCCCAATAGCCTGTCCCTCTGTTCACATAAACTTGAGTACCATAATGGTCGTATAATCCAGCAATATATGAGTTTACAAATTTTGTTGGATATGTGAATGGCCAAAACTGTCCACCATGAGTATGCCCAGATAGTTGTAGGTCTGCCCCAATTTCATGTACAGAATGGATGCTGTTAGGTTGATGAGCCAATACAATTTTTGTTATGTTATCAGGCACCGAACGAAGGGCAAG
>CAXCBH010000081.1:0-6555 GCA_963980675.1 uncultured bacterium
ACCGGACACGCCCGGATCACAACCCATTGATGTGTCGGGTGAAATGTTGAAAAACATTATTGATGCCACATCCTTTGCCGTTAGTAGGGACGAATTGAAACCTTCTTTGACCGGCGTACTGTTCCGATTCGGAAATCATGGGATAACGGCTGTTTCCACAGATGGCCACAGATTAGTGAAATACACCCGTAAAGATTTTAATTCGAACGGGTTCAGCGGCGACATGATTGTTCCTAGGAAGTTTCTCGCTTTTATGTCAACTCAGGTGTCCAGCGGTAATGTTGCCCTATTGATTGGCGAAAACCACCTCACAGCCAAAGTGGACAACGACATGGTGTTAACCCGGATTATTGACGAAAGATTTCCTGATTATGAAAGCGTGATTCCAAAGGAAAATGAAAAAACTATGCAGGCGGACAAAGGCATGCTATTGGGCGCCATTCGCCGTGTTTCTATTTTTTCCAATAAGTCAACCCATCAGGTTGCGCTGAATTTGGACGCAACATCCTGTAGGGTTACTACAGAAGACCCCGAAAAATCATCCAAAGCCCAAGAAAAAATACCTGTGGAATTTGATGGGGATTCTCTAACAATAGGTTACAACGCAGAATACTTAAAAGACGTTGTTTCCCACGTTTCTGGGGATAAGGTGATAGCGGAATTTAGTACATCCATCAGCGCTGCATTATTCAGCCCAGAAACAACGGAAGACCACATTGACAGTTTAATGCTTTTAATGCCCATTCGCTTGAATGATTAACCCTCCGGTTGTTATTATCGGATGTCTATTCACCTCCTTCAATTGGTTTCGTTTCGAAATCATGATATACGGGAATTCACTTTCATACGGGGCCTCACAGTGATCTGGGGTGAAAACGGTTCAGGAAAAACAGCTGTATTAGAAGCAATCCACACCCTCTCTTTTGGAAAAAGCTTCCGCACTCACAAACAACGAGAAATGATTAGAGGCTCTGATGAATTACTTATAATTCGGGGCGACTTTTTATCTAATAAACGCCCCGAAACAGTGGCCATACAAGTCAATAGGTCTTCGGGGCAAAAATTAAAATTAAACGGGAATGCTTTATCTGGTCGGAAAGAGCTAATCGGCCGAAACAATGTGGTTATTCTTTCGCCAGAGGAACAATCTATAACAAAGGGCGCCCCGGCAGAGCGTCGAAAGTTTTTTGATAAAATGTTTTCAATGTCATCTAAAAACTATGTGGACACACTACAACAATATAGTCGCGTATTAAAGCAGCGGAACGCTGCAGTTTTGAACGTGAAAGAGAACGGTCAACAAGCAGAAAACCTGCAAAGTTGGGATGAAAAACTAATCGAAACAGGATATAAGCTTTGGGAGATTCGATTTAGTTTTATGAATAGTTTTAAAACAAATCTTAAATCCACTGTTGGGAGTTATGATAAAGAGATTCAATTTGAAATAACATACCCAGACAAAATTCCATCATTGGATACTTATCAAACCAAAATCAAAAATTCTCAAAAAAAAGACATTGCATTAGGCAGAACAACTTTTGGGCCACATCGGGACAATATTGCCCTAGCTTGGAACAATCGCGATCTTCGAAATTTTGGGTCCCAAGGAGAACATAAGCTTTCATTGGTTTTATTAAAATTAGCTGAATTAGTTTTTGTTCGCAAAAATACCGGTACCCACCCTACGCTTTTGTTGGATGATCTTTTTGCCAAACTAGACCTAGAAAGAAGTAAAAAAATAGTCACCCTTTTACAGGGCCTAGAAACGGAATCCGGTGAGCCTGTTCAAACAATTGTAACCACAACAGACCTTTTGAATGTAGAAAAAAGCGGTTTGTTATCTGGGGCAAAAGAAAATAACACCTACCACCTGGAACGATAATGCAGCATATTGGTGGACCACTCAAAAAGTTTTTAAAATCATCCGGACTCGAAAAAGGAGTCGCCCAGCAAAACGCCATGGAAGCATGGGCGAATGTTGTAGGTGAAAATGTATCAAAAAACGCAACCCCAGTGGATGTTCAACATGGCATATTGACCATCAAAACAGAAACACCCGCATGGCGGCAGGAGCTACATTTCCAAAAAAAAATAATTGTAGAAAACCTAAATAAAAAATTAAATAAAAAAGTGATTAAGGATATCCGTTTCATATGAGCGAAGAAGCACACATAGAACAAACAGCACAGTATAGCGCCGATAACATTAAAGTATTAGAGGGGTTGGAGGCGGTAAGAAAACGCCCGGCCATGTATATTGGAGACGTAGGTAAACGCGGCCTTCATCACCTTGTGTATGAAGTTGTAGATAACTCTATTGATGAAGCCCTGGCGGGATATTGTACCAAGGTAACTGTGGTGTTTAACGCCGATGGCTCTGTAACAGTTGAAGATAACGGTCGCGGTATACCGGTGGACATACACAAAGAAGAAAAGAAACCAGCAGTAGAGGTTGTTATGACCATTCTCCATGCAGGTGGAAAATTCGACAAGGGATCTTATAAGGTTTCCGGCGGTCTCCACGGCGTAGGCGTTTCAGTTGTAAACGCCCTATCAGAATGGTTGTGGGTGGAGGTAAGGCGGGACGGAAAAATTCATCGCCAGGACTATAAAATAGGCGATCCCCAAAATGAATTAAAAATAACAGGCACGGCGAAAAAAACAGGTACAAAAGTATGTTTTTATCCGGATGACACTATTTTTAAAACCACTGTTTTTGAATATGATATTATCGCTGACCGACTCCGCGAACTTGCTTATCTGAACAGTGGTCTTGAGATTATTTTAAGAGACGAACGAACAGAAGATGGCGAGTCGGATTCATTCAAATTCAACGGCGGGCTAAGCGATTTTGTTAAATATTTAGATGAACATAATAATCCGCTCCACAACAAGATCATTACTGTCAGTAAAGACGACGGGGAAGTTCCGGTTGAAGTAGCTATGCGCTATGGAAACACCTATAACGACAACATTCTTACATTTGTGAACAATATTAATACCATTGAGGGCGGAACACATCTTTCCGGTTTCCGGTCCGCACTAACAAGGGCTATGAATAATCATGCCACAAAAAACAACTTGATCAAGGCAAAGAAAAATGAAAAGATTACTCTTTCGGGTGAAGATTTCAGGGAAGGCCTAACTGCTATCATTAGTATTAAGGTAGCAGAGCCCCAGTTTGAAGGACAAACCAAGACCAAGCTTGGAAATGGCGATGTAAAAGGCATTGTGGATACGGTTGTGTATGAAGGTATATTGGATTTTTTAGAACAGAACCCATCTATTGGTCGCCGTGTAATTGAAAAGGCCCTCTTGGCAGCCCGGAGCCGAAGCGCCGCCCGAAAAGCCCGCGAATTGATTCGCAGAAAAAGCGCATTAGGCGGCTCATCCCTCCCCGGCAAGTTGGCGGATTGTTCTAATCGGGACCCTGTATTTTGTGAATTATACCTCGTTGAGGGCGATTCAGCAGGTGGTTCAGCAAAACAAGGTCGCGATAGGCGCACACAAGCTATTTTACCTCTTCGCGGTAAAGTGATTAATTCTGAAAAAGCCAGAATTGATAAACTACTGTCCAATAACGAGGTTCAATCTATGATCACCGCCTTAGGCGCCGGTTTTGGCGGCTCTGAAGATGAAAGCGGCGAAAGGTCGTCCGGAGATTTAGATATTGAAAAACTTCGCTATCATAAAATAATAATTATGACCGATGCAGATGTAGACGGATCTCATATCCGAACCCTTTTACTGACGTTCTTTTATCGAAAAATGAAAGAAGTTATTGACGGTGGTTATCTTTACCTTGCTCTCCCTCCATTATATCGAGTCGCCCAAGGTAAAAAAGAAGCATACGCCTATGATGATAATGAGCGCGATCTTATCATTGAAAGGATGAACAAAGACAACAAAAAAACAAAAGTAACCATTCAGCGCTACAAGGGTTTGGGTGAAATGAACCCAGGGCAATTATGGGAAACCACGATGGATCCAGAGCGTAGAACCTTGTTGCGGGTTACCGTAGAAAGCGCGAGTGAAGCAGCTGAAACATTCCAAAACCTCATGGGAAGCGACGTAGAAGCTCGCCGAACATTCATTGAAAAAAATGCAAAATTTGTCGTCAATCTTGACGTTTAAACTTTAGGAAATATTTATGGTTGATTTTAATAGAGACAACACGCTTCCACGAGACATCGTAGATGAAATGAAAGAGAGCTATCTTAACTATTCCATGTCAGTTATAGTTTCTCGGGCCTTACCAGATGTACGAGACGGGTTAAAACCAGTTCACCGCAGAATTTTATTTGGAATGAGTGAGTTGGGATCTAATTGGAATCGTCCGTATAAAAAATGTGCTCGTATTGTTGGTGATGTATTAGGCAAATATCACCCCCACGGTGATAGTTCTGTCTATGATGCGTTGGTGCGTATGGCCCAGAGTTTTTCCATGAGATATGAATTGGTGGATGGGCAGGGAAACTTTGGTTCTATTGATGGTGACAATGCTGCCGCTATGCGCTATACAGAATCTCGTATGACAAGAATGGCTAGCGAGATGCTAAGAGATTTGGATAAGGATACAGTAGAGTGGGATCTAAATTTTGATGAAACACTAAAAGAACCAACTGTACTGCCATCGACCGTTCCAACGCTTTTGGTGAATGGTTCCGAGGGAATTGCGGTTGGGATGGCCACAAAAATCCCACCCCACAACCTTAAAGAAATTATTAATGGGCTTGTCGCTCTGATTGAGAATGAAGATATTACCACTGATGAAATAATGCAACATATTAAGGGGCCAGATTTCCCAACAGCTGGACTTATTATGGGTATGGATGGATTAAAAGATGCATATGCGACTGGCCGCGGAAAAATAAAAATGCGCGCACGGGCCCACATTGAAACAAACAAAAACGGGAAAGATAGTATAGTTATTACAGAGGTCGCTTATCAAACCAATAAAGCAAACTTGGTCGAAAAAATAGCAGACCTTGTTCGGGATAAAAAAATTGTGGGCATTACAGACCTCCGGGATGAATCAGATAAAGACGGTATCCGGGTTGTGATTGAAACAAAACGCGATGCAGTGCCGGAAGTCATTTTGAATCAACTATATAAACACACACAACTTCAAGATACATTTGGAATTATTTTGCTCGCACTGGTGGACGGCATCCCCAAAATTATGCCTCTCAAAACCATTTTAAATCACTTTGTAAACTTTCGCCATGAAATTGTGGTGCGAAGAACAGAATTTGATTTAAAAGAAGCTGAAGCGCGGGCACATATTTTAGAAGGGTTAAAAATTGCACTAGACAACATTGATGAAATAATTAAAATAATTCGCGGTAGTAAAGATCCAATCCAGGCGAAAGAAGGACTTATGAATGGGTTTAATCTTTCTGAAATACAGTCTCAAGCTATTTTAGATATGCGATTGCAAAAACTAACGGGTCTTGAAGTAGATAAGGTAGTTGCCGAATATCGCGAAGTTATAAAAGTCATTGGTCATTTAAGGGGCATTTTAGAAAACCGTAGCCAGCGGATGGATATTATTAAGGCAGAATTGTTGGATGTTCAAGAACAATATGGCGATGAGCGCCGAACAGAAATTATTCCAGTGGATTCCAACTTTACCATGGAAGACATGATTGCTGAAGAGGAGGTCGTGTTGACCGTTACTCATCGGGGGTATATCAAGCGGACCGCATTAAACACGTATCGGACACAACGAAGAGGTGGCCGGGGAGTTCAGGGCGCCATGAGCAAAGATGAAGATTTTGTTGAACATCTTTTTATTGCCAATACGCACAATTATATGCTCTTTTTTACGGATCAGGGAAAATGTTATTGGCTGAAAGTTTATGATATACCCCAAGGTGGACGTGCTACACGCGGTCGCGCCATTGTGAATTTGATTGGCTGTGCGCCTGGTGAAAAAGTGGAAGCTTTTGTGAGCGTCAAGGAGTTTGATGATGACCACTATATTGCCATGGCTACGCGGAATGGAATTGTGAAAAAGACTGTTTTATCTGCTTATGGTAATCCAAGAAAAGGCGGTATTTATGCCATCGAAATTCGAGATGGCGACAAACTTATTGAAGCGAGAATCACCAATGGGGAACACGATATTCTTCTGGGAACCTATGAAGGCAAGTCGATCCGATTCTCTGAAAATAATATTCGAGCAAGCGGGCGCAAAACCATGGGTGTAAAAGGCATTACCTTGAGCTCGAAAGAAGATTATGTTATTGGAATGCTTGTGGTGCGTCGCGAAGGAACCATTTTAGTTGCCACAGAAAAAGGGATGGGAAAGCGGACCGACGTGATTCAGTATCGTACCCAAACCAGGGGCGGAAAGGGAGTCATGACCATGCGCTGTACAGACAAGACCGGGAAAATGGTAAACATCATGGAGGTGGTGGACTCGGATGACTTAATTGTTATTACAGACTCCGGTGTTTTGATGCGTCAGCCCGTAGCTGCGATCCGAACCATCGGCCGCGTGACCCAGGGCGTGAAGTTGGTAAAGTTGGATGATGGCGCTAGTATATCATCA
>CAXCBH010000082.1:0-6554 GCA_963980675.1 uncultured bacterium
CATCTCTGTTTCTCAAATCTGAAACAGTGGATTCCACATATTTTTTCCTGAATTGTCCGCTGTTTTTAATTGTAATTAATGGTGAGAGTGTTTGATCTATTTCCAGACCGAACTTGTTAGATTGATCTACGTCATTTCCCCTTGGGTCCAACCCATTTAACGCTTGTTGATTATCTATCCAACTCCTGAATCGGTTTTTCCCATAATAGATCATTTCCAGCCTGGAATTCAGTCTTGACAGAGTGGATAAAGAATCAGTTATATTTGGTTGCACTATTTTTTTTATTTCTATTCCTAAACCACGATAATCCAGACGATTATTGCCTCGAATAATTATATTCGGGAATCCCGATATTTTTCCTAGATCAATGGTGAACTTTTGCGACCCTTCAATAACTGTATTCGGATCCCGTTTTCCGGTGGGTATTGTGTAAGAAATAAACGCACCATTAGGATCAGAAATATAAGTATTGAAAATGGGATCATAACGATATTGCCCCAATCCCACACCTACTGAATCATAAACAATGGCCCGTTTTTCTAAAAAAGATTCTTCTGTTTTAGCTTGTAGTTCCCATCGGATAGGTTTATGATCCCGTTCAAATCCAAGGAGAACTTTTGCTAATGAATAATCGGTTGTTGTGCTGTTATCTTCAAAAGATTTTACCCGTTTTTTGAAAACAATATCCTGTTTCCATCCTGAACGTGATTCTGATCTATAATTCATAAAACCAATAAAATCGTCGGAGTCAGTTTTCCATGATAAAGAGTCTTGAAATGATTCATCTTTTCTCAGATCTATACCTGTTTCTATAGCCGTCATTTTGTTTTTAATTTGAAATCCTGCACCCATATTTTGGAATCGTTTTAACTTAGTTTCCTCTTCACGTAATTGAGTTATAAATGGGTTTATTTTAGAAAAATGGATTTGCATTCTTCCTTGTGATCTCGTGTATGCACCAATTGCTTTCTTTTTGATAGATACATAATTGAAAAATGAATTATTAAACCTTGGATGAAAAATTTGCTGAACAATATTTAACCTTGAACGATTATTTTTGGAATCCACTTTTAATTCTGCCAATTCTATATTTGTTGAACCGAAATTATGAAAAATCATTTCTGATGAGATCTTTGACTCTTCTACACCATTTGATCGTGCAGAATCCAAATTCCACAGGCGCCGCTGCATGACATCATTTTCTTGTCCCAGAGCAAAATAATCATTGCTTCGATACCAATTAGAAATTGTCGCAGTCCATATAGCCGGTCCAAAAACAAGAGTATCAATGGAAATATCAATTTTTCTAGAAAAGCCTTCTTTCTTTTCCCGGTGGATCGCCATGGTATTTTGATTCAATCCTGATCCCATCAATTGGCTGGAGATGTTCATATAATTACCTATACTAACATCTCCTCCTACAAATCCAAATTGATGCAATTTTGGACCATGTATGGTGCGAAATGGACTATATCTATCTGCATTATTATTGAGATTTGTAGCAGATTCTATAAATTCATAAAATATTCGTCCCGTGTCCGATATTTTTCTTATATATGAACCATTAGGATCAAATTCAAAGGTAATTGCATACCTTGGCTGATTCTCTTCACCAGGCCCATATTCATATCTTTGTCCTGAAATGATATAATCACCATCATCGTCTGGTATGACTGTGCTTATTTGAATATTCCCAGATTCTGAAGCAGATAATGAATCTTGAATATCCTGACTCCAATCATTTTTTTTGAATTGATCAGATTCCTTGAAAAATCCAAATGTTAAAAAAGTGGATTTTCCAAAATTTCTTTTCAGAGAACCACCGGAGAACCCTTTTTGGTATTCGAAATCTGAATATTGATACTCAATGAATAAATCAGAATCTGCATGAATAAGAACTTTGGGTGTAAAATGAATTTCTCCCAATGAATAATCAATGGTGTAATCGTGATTTTGTCCACGAATTAATTTTATTCCATCCACCCATACTTTTTCTGTCCCGGATAAAACAATGATATCCCTGTTTCCATTACTACCGGTTAATTGATAAGGCCCCTGTTTTCCATCTCTTCCTTTGATTTCTAGGGTTGTATAATTTCCTTTTGATCCGGCATAAACCCCCGATCCACTCCATTGACCAACCTTATAGTGATTTTTTAATCCAACAAGTTTTCTATTAATATTATTGCTGTTATTAATTTTTTCTTCATAAATAATATCACCGGCATCAACGGAATAGTTCGGATGTGTAACCATGAGATAAACCTGGTCTAATTCTTCTAATTCTCGTGTAGTTCCCTCTGGCTGGATCGGTAAATCCTGGTCTGTGAGAATACCACTCACCATCATATTTTTTGTCAACTTTCCATTTATTTGCATTTGCAGGCCGCCTGTAAAATCAGAACCACCTAAGGGTGAAACCGATAATTGCCGGAAAATACTACCTGAAGAGTAAATATTAGATTCACTATCTGAATTCCCAGAATAAGGTTGTTCTTTATTAGATAAGATTTCGATGTTTTCCAAATTCAGCTCTGGTAAAGATCTCCATCTTGGCCCTACTGAAAGCGGTAAGCCATTTGTTAAATAATCATAGCTAATTACTATAGGAGAATTAGGATCCATATTTGGTAATATTAGAATCCCTTCAATAGCTTGGATTTTTTTTACAAGTATGGGTTCTCCACTCTGTAAAACCAATACTGATGATTCCAGTATGTAAGGATGTGTGAGTTGAATGGAATTTTCGCCAGATATATTATAAATCGTATCAACTTTAGAAGAGACCTGCGCCGAGGTGGAACAGTAAAAACAGATGGAAAGACAAGCGAAGAACTTGACTTTATTTGACATCCAAAATAAGAATATGATCCTTTGCAAGAACAGCGATGGATCGGTTCATAGACGCCATATCTTCAATAGGAATACTTGCACCTGGGATTGATACTTTTTTTTGTGAATGAATAGATATCCCTGCTCCGATACGATTAAATACAAACCAATCGTCGCGTACCGAAATTAAAAAGACTGCATTTTCTATAGTTGATGGAAATGATATTTTTTTTCGACCATTCTGACTGAAAATATGAATCATTCCATCACAACCTAAAATTGCCATTTCACCTTCTTGATTAATTTGCATTTCCGCCATACAAAATACTGATCCAAATTCTTTTGATAAATTCACTGTCGGTGTTGGGTCCAATTCACCTTTATCAAAAAGAAATATACTGTTGTAATCTCTGGAATAAAGGTAGAGTCTTCCCCAGGGATCCAGTGCTGCTTTTTCTGGGAAAATGCGTCGATTCAAGTCAATAGTTTGAACCGGATTTAATCGAAAATCCAATTGAACAATTTCATTCTCCAGGCGATCCACCAGCATAATCCCCTGCGGCGAAATACCCATCCAGACTAAGTCTTCATATCCTGAAATATTTTGACCTACCCCACTGGATAAGTTCACATCTCCAAAAGCACCTAATTCAAGTAATTCACGTTTATAATGATCAAACAACAGGAATCGATTTGCGATAGTCCAACTCACTTTAGTTGGTTTTATATCTAATAGATGTATTTGTTCAGGAAATGGGCGGTATTCAACAATGGACAGGTTGACTTGCCCACTACATATGGTTATGAAAAGTAATATAAAAAGAAAATATTTATGCAGATTATGATTCACGCTTAGGTAAGGGATTTATTAGGAAATATGACCCAATGATTATCATCATCATGGAAATGATCTGGGAACCGGAAAAAATTTCAAAAAGATACTTTTCATTTGTGCGAATAAATTCAATTGCAAAGCGTTCAACACCAGCAAGAATTAAATATAAAAAGAATAAACTCCCTGCAATTTTCACATTATTCCGACGGGACCAGAGAAAATAAAAAATTGCCACCGCCAATGTAAATTCGTACAACTGCGTGGGATGAACGTGAAGAACTCCAGGGGCAAACCCTGAAATATCAATCCAAGGGTAATAGGCAGAAAAAACTTGGGAAGTGCTTGGTGGTAACCCATCTGGAAATGAAACTGCCCAAGGGAGATGAGTGGGGATGCCATAATCATCCCCAACAAGAAAACAGCCAATGCGACCGATGCCGTATCCCAAGATTAAGAGAGGCGCTACAATATCAGCAAAAATAAGCCATGGGAGATTATTTTTTTGTAGCACCATTGTTACAGCAAATGTTCCTCCCATAAGTCCACCAAGAAAAACCAACCCTGAACCGCTGAAAATCATACCCATAGGATTATCGATAACCTGATCAAGATTTTCTAATAAATAATAAATTTTGGATCCAAGAACACCACCAATGGCAGCCCAAAAAACCATATCAGATGCTAATTTTTCATCATGCCCCATCCGCTTCAAATCATGATTCAGTAAGAAATAAGTGCTGTAAAAAGCCACCACTAGCATAAATCCAAATGAATATATTTTTATAGGGCCAATTTCGAGTAAGACAGGAAACATTAAAACTTTTCTCCACACCCAGAACAGAAATTATCTGATCGGATTCGTTTTTGTCCGCAATTGTGACAGGTTAAAGAATTTGTTTTACCATTTTGATAAAACATCATTATGATAGCAATGAATAGTGTAACAACCAATAAAGCTACCAAGGGTTCCCAAATATAAAGTTTATGGCGCTTGATCTTCTTATTTATAGGCTTCTGCTCAGGAAGGGCGTCCTGTTGTGATAAGGTCATGAGTTCAGCAAGGGCACTACGAGTTGTTAATCCACGAGAATTTGAATAAGAAATTGAAATTAGTTTAGTTTCATTTTCCAAAATATTTTTCCATTGAATTGAATGGTTTGTTTGACCGTGCGCATCTTGTGTTTTTTCACCCAGGAAACCGGAATACTTAAAATTTTCCGCAAGAAGTGGTTCTTGAATTTCAAAATCAAGTTCACCAATCATTTCTGAAAATGAAAGGTAATATTCGAAGTGACGATTTCCTGGTTTTGGAAACTTTATTGAATTGATCATAAAAGCAAATTCATTCAAATCGGGGGAAACTTCCACCCATTTGAGATCCTTTATCAATTGTGTTGGGATTGAAATAAAATCGATTTCACCGCTAGAATTACTCTTAATCAGAGAAACAGAGTCCACATCTAAAGGTACGGTAAAAAGAAAAGCCGTTTTTTGTGTGTTTTCTGATCGATGTCCGCTAAATAAAATAGTGACATTATTTTGGTCATATTCTGGGATTATGGACATACGGCCATGGCTCAAATCTCCCTTTAAGTTGACGACCCCAAGTATAAAAATAATAAATGTAGAAAATCTCATATTAAAATTTAAAGAGAGTTTTCTTATTGTGTTGTCATTCTTGTAAGCACAATGAGATCATAGACTGCATGGGACCATGCTGTAATTCCAAACCCACGCAAAAAATATAGCGTTCCCAGTGCTATTCCTGCTAAAAACCGGATCATGAAAATATTAAAAGAGAAAAAATCACCATATTCTCCAATAAAATGAAATGATGAAAAAATACCTGCTGCAATAACCATTGCGGCCCAATTTCTTGATTTATCCGACCATTGGAATATAAAACCCAAAATGACCGATATACCGGCTATCAACAGAACACGAAATAAAAACTCTTCGTAGATTCCAGCTCCAACTGCAAGAGTCACTTGTTGGACTAACATAGAGCCAGTTGGATTCATTAATAGTAAATAAACATTGGTCATTAAAAAATAGATCAACACTGACCATACAACACTCTCCACCATCATCAGTAAAAAATAATCACTATGAATCTGTGTTTGTTCCCAATACTTACGCTGAAGAATAAATGTAATGATAAATCCAATGAAAAATATTGCTCCTACCCAATACAATCCCGCAATCCCAAATGTTGCCAAGATCTGACGCATCAATGCATCGGCACCATTACGCAGAACAAACATATCATCAGTTGATGTAAGAAAAATCCCAATCTCGTAAATAAGGAATAATGGGATTGTAAAAAGAAAGCTATAAAGCGGAGAACGTGTGGATCGCCAGTAAGAATTCATTCAGTTAGTCGTTATCTATCTGTAAAACGGCCAAAAGCGCTTCCTGTGGGATCTCAACCTTACCGATCATTTTCATGCGCTTTTTACCCTTCTTTTGCTTTTCCCAGAGCTTACGTTTCCGCGTGATGTCACCTCCATAACATTTGGCGGTAACATTTTTCTTCAATGCTTTTACGGTTGTTCGTGCAATGATGCGATTATTCAATGCTGCCTGAATCGCTACTTCGAACATTTGTCTTGGAATTAATTCTTTCAGTTTACTGCATAAAGCCACACCACGATGATATGCATCATCTGCATGGCAAATGGTGGACAATGCATCCACTGGCTCACTATGTATAAGGATATCCAATTTTTGTAGTTGAGCTTTTTCGAATTCCTTGAATTCATAATCAAAAGATGCATACCCACTGGAAATGGATTTCAGTTTATCATAATAATCAAAAATTATCTCGGCTAGAGGCAGGTCATAATGTAATTGGGCTTTTTCTGGTGATAGATACTGCGTATTCTT
>CAXCBH010000083.1:0-6549 GCA_963980675.1 uncultured bacterium
CCATGGAAGTTTACTTTGAATCCATTGATATCCCTATTCTCGGTCGCATTGAGTCTCCCGGAACTTTAGAAGGTGGAGATGTGGTGTGGATCGATGATCGAACTGTGGCCGTTGGTGAAGGATATCGATCCAATGCTGAAGGGATTCTCCAATTGAAAAATTTGCTCGGAAATCATGTAGATGAAGTTATATCTGTTCCACTTCCTCACTGGACCGGCCCTTCAGATTGTCTGCATCTCATGAGCAATATTTCCCCCATTGATCATGATCTATATTTAGTGTATTCTCGTTTGCTTCCGGTTCCATTCAGGCAATATCTTCTCGACCGCCAAATAAAACTTATAGAAGTTCCAGATGAAGAATATGATTCCATGGGCTGTAATGTATTGGCGGTGGCACCACGCAAGGTGATCATGATTGAAGGTAATCCAATTACACATAAATGTTTGGAAAATGAAGGCGTAGATGTCCATACTTATGATGGAACAGAAATCTCGATCAAAGGTGCAGGCGGGCCCACTTGTTTAACACGGCCATTTTTACGATCGAATCAATGAGTTACGAAAACCAATTCACAGCCAATACGCAGCTTAAGTTATCTCCCTTTTTTGAGCGCACGTCGAAGTTGAACGAATCTCAGGAATGGCGTCGCTGGTCAGGATATCTCTCCGCCACAAACTATGAGCTACACCATGATAACGAATATTTTGCCATTCGTACCAAGGCTGCCCTATTAGATATAACACCACTAAAAAAATATATCATTGAAGGTCCTGATGCGCAGATATTTCTCGATCGATTAGTGACGCGTAATATTAGAATTTGCAAAGTAGGTCAGGTTATGTATACTCCCTGGTGTGATGAATTTGGAAAAATGATTGATGATGGCACCATTCAACGATTATCCGAAAACAAATTTCGAATTACCAGTGCCGAACCAAATTTTGATTGGATCAAACATAATGCAACAGGGATGAATGTCACTATTACAGATGACTCATTCACAACAGCGGCACTGGCACTCCAGGGACCCAATTCCCGAGCCATTCTAAATGCAGTTTCTTCCTATTCTTTGAACAGTCTCAAATTCTTTTGGATGATGGATACCTCCTTTGGCGATATCCCTGTATCTATTTCCCGCACAGGATACACAGGTGATCTTGGATATGAAATTTGGATGGATCCAAAAGATGCTTTAACAGTCTGGGATCTACTTTTGGAAAAAGGAAAATCATTCGGTATCACACCCACCGGTCTCCACGCTTTGGACATTGCTCGCATCGAAGCGGGACTCATTTTATTGGATGTTGATTATGTATCATCTCGGCATGCCATTATTGAATCTCGGAAATCATCGCCCTATGAACTGGGTTTGGGGTGGGCTGTAAAAATGAAGAAAAAAGATTTTATTGGAAAGCAAGCTTTAGAAGCGGAAGTCGCCCGCGGTCCTGAATGGGATTTTGTAGGGATTGAAATCCAGTGGCATGAATTGGAGAAACATTTTCGAAAGGCTGGATTAGCGCCGGGACTCCCCGGCACCGCCTGGCGAACGAGTACTCCCTTATATAAAGGGAGCGAACAAGTAGGCTATGCCACCAGTGGAACATGGTCACCTATTTTGAAACGATACATCGCCCTGGCTCATGTGAAATCAGAATATGCCAACGAAGGATCAGACCTCATGTTTGAATTAAAAGTGGAACATTACCGAAAACTCCCTCCCGCCAAAGTGGTAAAAACACCCTTCTTTGACCCAGAAAGGAAACGCTCATGTCCAGTGTAAAAAAATACGATGCTATCGTTATTGGTGGTGGGCATAATGGGCTGACAGCTGCTGCTTATTTGTCCCGCGCCGGAAAAAAAGTATTGGTATTAGAACGGCGGTATATACTGGGCGGAGCAGCTGTAACGGAAGAAATTTTTCCTGGATTCAAATTTTCTGTTTGCTCCTATGTAGTGAGTTTGATGAAACCAAACGTGATGCGGGAACTGATGCTACCCAAGTTCGGATTGGAGCTACTACCTTTGGAGAGTACTTTTACACCATTAGAAAATGATTATCTCCTCCGTACAGCAGATGCAGATCAAACTTATCGAGAAATAGCGCGTAATTCTACAAAGGATGCCGAAACATATATGCGTTTCGGGCCTGCCATGGGTCAAATAGGTATGGCAGTTCGTCCCATTTTGGAAACAATTGCACCCAATGTCATTCGTCCATCCCTTTCAGACCTTAGCGCCACCAAAAAACTATTGAATCATTTTAAAACATTAAGTAGTGAACAATTTGAATATTTGACCAAACTCATGACCATGAGCTCGGCAGACTTTTTAGATGAATGGTTTGAATTTGAACCTTTAAAAGCATCCATGTCCGCCAGTGGTATTATTGGCACTTTCATGGGCCCACGTTCCCCTGGTTCTGCTTATGTAATGCTCCACCACTATATGGGCGATATTGATGGGGCATTCCGCGCATGGGGATTTCAGCGGGGAGGCACAGGTGCCGTGAGTATGGCCATCGCCCGGTCCGCAGAACATTTTGGTGCTGATATTATGACAGAAGCGCCAGTTGAAAAGGTCATTGTCAAAAATGGACGGGCAGTGGGTGTAGCCTTAGAAAATGGTGATGAATACAATTCGGATATTGTTATTTCTGGATTAGATCCAAAACTCTCTTTTTTGAAAATGGTGGATGAAAGTGATCTTCCTTCTGATTTTGTAACAGATATTAAAAACTTCCGTATTCGCGGCTCTTCAGGAAAAGTGAACCTTGCGTTGGACGGATTGCCGAATTTTTCCTGTCTTCCTGGCGAAGGGCATCATCTCCGTGGAGCCATTTCTATCAGCCCAAGTTATGACCATTTGGAAAAAGCCTACGATGATGCCAAGTATGGTAATTTCTCGCAAGAGCCTTACATGGATATTATTCTCCCGTCTGTCCTTGATCCAGAAATGGCACCACCAGGGAAACATGTTATGTCCTGTTTTGTCCAGTATGCCCCATACAATATTAATGGCGGGTGGAATGACCAGAAACGTGAAGCCTTTGGTGATGCAGTGGTAAACACTATCGCCCGATTTGCACCCAATATCAGGGATATCATTTTGCATCGGCAGGTGCTTACGCCAGCAGACTTGGAATCCACATTCGGCCTTACAGAAGGCAATATCTTTCATGGTGAACTGACGCTTCAGCAATTGTTCGCCATGCGCCCAGCCGTGAAATGGGCAGACTATACAACGCCTATCAAAAATTATTATCAATGCGGATCGGGCACTCATCCCGGTGGTGGAATAACAGGTTCGCCTGGTGAAATGGCAGCGAAAAAGATCTTGGGAGTATGGTAATGGAACGGTTCGATATTATTGTTATCGGCAGTGGTATAAACAGTCTGGTCACCGCATCCATGCTGGGAAAAGCCGGAAAGAAAGTTATGATCCTTGAAGCGCGAGACCAAATTGGCGGACTGGCTTCCACTGAGGAATTTGCACCGGGTTTTCGATGCAATATAATCAATGATACACTAAAATGGATTGATCCACGTGTTATGAAAGATTTAAATCTGGAAGCAAATGGATTAGCATTAATCCAACCTGAAGTGGTGCAGGTCACCCTTAGTGAAAACGGTGAGCATATTTCTTTTAATCGCGATCCGAGGCTGACCGCTGCGTCCATTGCAAATTTTTCACAAAAAGATGCAAAATCCTGGCCGGCATTCATAGAATACATTGAAAAACTAGCCCAATTCCTGGAACGTCTTTACCAACTTACACCTCCGGAACTACCAAATATTGGATTATCTGAAATATTGCCCATGCGCTTAATGCTGGGCCCTGCATTCAAACACGGGACTCGAGGATTGGTAGATCTCATGCGGGTAGCACCCATGATGATGCCAGAACTGGTGGATGAATGGTTCGAGAATGAATTGGCCCGAAGTGCAATTTCCATGGCAGGAATAAATCATTTATCATTCGGCCCCTTTGCCGCAGGAACAGGGTATAACTTGTTGCATCAGCATGTTCATGGAAAGGGCGTTTTCCATAATACCCAATTTGTGAAAGGTGGTACGGGGGAATTAGCACAAGTGCTGGCATCAGTCGCTGGATCAAACAATGTTGAGATCCGTACAGGTTCAAAAGTAAAATCCATTGATGTGGAAAACGGGCGTTGCAATGGTATCTCATTAACTGGTGGAGAGTCCATTCAAGCAGACCGAATTGTGTCTGGACTTGATCCAAAAAATACATTTATGAATTTGGTAGGCACATCAAATCTGAATCCAAATTTTCATACTCAGTTAAATAATATTCGTTATCGAGGCAGTACGGCTCGAGTTCATTTTGCCCTTAATAAACTTCCCGAGATCAATGGCATATTGCAAGATCAAATGAAAACCGTATTTTCTGTTGGACCATCCATCGAATACCAAGAACGGGCGTCTGATTCAGTGAAATACGGCACCATTGCTGAAAACCCAACCATTGAATTCACCATTCCATCCTTGATTAATCACGAATTTGCTCCAGATGGAAAACACGTTTTGTCCGCAACTGTTCAATATGCGCCTTATCATTTGAGAGACCAAGTATGGTCATCTAAACTGAATGAACAATTAAAAAATAATGTGGTTCGAGTTTTAGATAATTACATTCCTGATTTTTCATCATTAATTGAAACAACATCAGTTCTTTCACCTAAAGATTTAGAAAACGAATTTGGGCTAACGGAAGGGAATTTAAATCATGGTGAAATGACCTTGGATCAGTTCTTCTTCATGCGACCAACCATGAGTACAGCCCAATACAAATCGCCCATTGAGAATCTATATCTTTGCGGGCCGGGAACCCATCCCGGTGGTGGGCTCCATGGAACTAATGGGTTTAATTCAGCACGGGAGATTCTGAAGGGATGACCTTTAAGAAAACAGCAGAAACTCTTCCCAAAGGCGCACACACATTGGAAAGAGACTATTATGTGAACCCAAGTATTCTACAAAGAGAGTATCATAATATCTTTTTTAAGAACTGGGTTTGCGTAGGCCGTTCATCGGAACTGACTGAAGTTGGCCAGTATAAGCTGATCAATATTGATACGGAGAGCGTTATTGTCCTACGGGAAAAAAATGGAAATTTGAAAGCCTATTTTAATGTCTGCCGACATCGTGGAACTCGAATCTGTGAAAAAGTGGCTGGTCAATTCTCAAAATCAATTCAATGCGGCTACCACGGTTGGACCTATGGATTGGACGGCAGACTGATCGGCGCACCCCATATGGATGCTGTAGAAGGGTTTAAAAAAGATGATTATCCTCTACATTCGATAGCTCTTGCAGAATGGGAAGGGTTCATTTTTGTTAACATGTCCAATAATCCAAATAATTTTGACACTGCATTTGCTCCATTGTTCAATCGATTTTCTAACTGGAACATCTCTGATCTCGTAGTCCAAGAAACCAAGGAATATATTGTAAAAGGAAATTGGAAACTGGTAATCCAAAATTATTGCGAATGCTATCATTGCCCTATTCTTCATCCAGATCTTGCGGCTATCCACAATTATATGGGAGGACAAAACGATCTCCATGAAGGACCATTCCTGGGTGGATTTATGGAATTCAATGAAGATAAGGATAGTATCACTGCCAGCGGTGATCTATGCTGTCCCCCCTTAAAAAATGTGAAAGATGGTGACCTAAAACGGGTCTATTATTATTCAATTTCCCCTAATATGCTATTGAGCCTGCACCCGGAATATGTTATGTACCACACGGTCTGGCCTGATGGTGTGGACAAATGCAAAGTTACTTGTTCATGGCTTTTTGAAAATGATGTGGTGAAATCGAGCAAATATCAAACTCAAGACGCCATTGATTTTTGGGATATGACCAATAAACAGGACTGGTATATTTCAGAATTATCACAGTTAGGGATACAATCTAAAAAATATTCCCCTGCGCCTTATTCCGGACAAGAAAGCCTTCTTGCTGAGTTTGATAGGTATTATTTAGAAAACTTAGGCTAATAAAAAAAGAATCTTTTTATTAGCCTTTATATATTTTAAAGTTGATCTAAGATCGATTTTGGGAAATGCATAGTGACAAGCATATTAGGGACATCAACAACTTCAGCTATCTTTAGATCCCCAACTAATAAATAAGGCATATAGGCATCATCAGCGCTAATGTCATAGTTTTCGGATAAATGGTCAACCATAAAATTGACTGCTTTTTTTGTAGCGATATCAATCGTGTGAACATTTAATTTTGGTTCAGGAAACCTATCAGTTAAAAAACCAAAACTGCCTACAATGGCTTGCCAACCATAATCATGTAACTCAATATCTATTAAATCAAATGCTGATATCAAATGATACTACTTGAAAGATAATATTTAAATTCATTGAAAAATTTTCTGTTTTTCTTTCGTATCCCATTACAAAAAATGTAATTTTCCCACCGCTTTTTAAGCAATAATTAATGTTTTCTGATCCGGTAGCTCAGTTGGTAGAGCAGTGGCCTTTTAAGCCATTGGCCGTGAGTTCGA
>CAXCBH010000084.1:0-6490 GCA_963980675.1 uncultured bacterium
CATGAGAGTGAGAGTGAAAGATTGATTGCTGGTTACGGATCACAATTCTCAGTATGGCACAGCAGTAATTTTAAATTGTCTCTGTCTTCCCTTTCCATGCGATCCAACCTGCTGCAGTATGCTGCGAATATGCGGGCAGGAAATGAATTAATTGGCCTGCCCGGTAAACTTGGAGGCTCAAGTGAGCTGGGTGTAGCTACGCAACGATCAGAATTTGGTTTCAGGATGCCTTTTTCCTTACCCGATGCAGCCATAGGCGATGAATACAAAAAAAGCTCTGTGCTTAGTGATGAGTATGGAGGGCTATACGCCAGAGGGAATATTGAAAATTTATTCTCAACGAAAGCGGATTTTCATGGATTAATTGGGTTCACGTTTTATCCATCTTCCGGGGAAAAATTAGACTCCCTTAGTAGTATCTCCAATGTATCTGCAACAGATTCTGAATATTGGAAAGATGTAAGAGATCAAACTGAAAATGTAAATATCTTAGATAGCTATGCTCTCGTGGCAACCACTGTTGAAGTTCCTGCTAAATTATCATTTATAGGAAGGCTAACAGCTGCGCCCGGTTTTCACTATCTTAAGGTTGCTCATCGATTAAAAGATGCTAGGTCAGAAGCAAAAGAGACTAACCAAAAGTTATATGAAAGGACATTCTATAACCAGAGATTGATTGAGGAAGATTCAACAACATCTTGGAGTCAGGATGCTCTAAATGATGAAGGAAATTCATTTACAAGATTAAACTCATTTTATATCAGATTTGATTTGCTGGGGCAAATCGGGCAAAAGCCTAACTTTATAGAAAAATTATCCTTTCTTGATTTTATCAAAATATCTAAGGTGCCCTTTTACGAATTTTCTTTTCAGCATATCACAGGCTTGAATACGATTTATACATTAAATCTTAATTTGTCTGATGACGTTGGAATTTCATTAACGGGTCTTAATAAAAATGGTGATTTAAAAGGTGATTGGATACCAAGTGGAAGATTCTGGTTTGGCGTAAAGTACCGAGCAAATTTTTAATTTATATTCTAAATCTTTAAGCATAGGCACAATGGAGTGCCTTTCCTTTCTTACATATTTTCCGATCATTCATTATTGATAGTAGTTATTGATTAGGTTAGAAAGCGCTACATCGATAATATTATCTTTTCGGGTGAATATATTTTAACTTATTAATGGAATTTGTGTCTGATACTGTAATTAATCCTCAAAGGAACCAATTATGAAAGCAATTTATTATATTACTGTAGCAACAGTATTATTCTTTACTGGCTGTGAATCCTTTTCTAATAATCAGGAATTAATGAATCCACCTGAATTTGAATATCTCATTCAAGATTTAGATGATGAACTTAACTTAGATACAGGGCAACGAAGTAGCGCTAGGTCATCACTTGAGCTAGGAAGAGATTTTCACCCTGATCCTGCAACGCTTTGGGAGCTTGCAGTTGCTCTACAACAATCATTGACGCAGGAGCAAAAAGATCTACTTCTTTCCAGAAACCAGCAAATAGATTCTCAAATACTCACAGAAGAAAACGATCATCATCACAGACGGCTGGAACATTTTCAACGTATGGATGATCGTCTTATGTTTATAATGACAGAAGAGCAACTGCCATTGTATCAAGAAATCATTGATACAAAATCAACCCTTATAAATGAAATTACTTTGCGGTATCAAAATGAAGAATTAGAGCGACAAACTATGCGCATAGAACTTATGAGCGTTATGGAATGGTTTAGAGCAGAAATAGCGATTCTTTTAACCGAAGAGCAACAAAACACACTATTTACGGAAAGAGATGAACGAGAAATAAATTGGCGTCGAGGGCGTGGGCGATGGGGAAGATTCTCCCAAGATCCGGATGAACTTAAACGGGCCATGCAAAGTGCACTAAAACTTACTGGAGATCAGATTACGATTCTGGAAACATCACACAGCAGTGTTAAAACAGCGCTTGATAATCTTCGCGATTCTTATGTTGATGGGACCAGTGGTATTTCTGCAGAAGACTTCCGTCTTTCAGTTATTTCCATTGTACAAAATGGAATTCTTGAGAGGGAACAAGTATTTACAGTATTACAACAAGAGATTATTGATATACACCGTGCTCTTGTTCTTCGATTCATGCGTCATACGCGATGGGGACGAACCTAAACCCTTATTATATAATAAAGCAGGAAAAAAGTCTTTCTTAAAAATGGTAAATTAGTTTTTGCCTTGTTAGATGTTTGAATAAGGTATTACTAGCCCAGCTTAGGTTGGCTGGAAATATTTACAAAATTGAAAGACGTAGGTGCCTAATACACTTTTTTACTTATAAAACTACCATTTTTATAAACTGTCTCATTTCGCCTCTTTCCATTAGCATTCCAAGTGATCCAAGTTCCATCTCGCTTCCCATCTAGATAGCTACCTTCCTGCCATTTATTTCCTTTTTCATCCCACCATGTCCATAATTCAATTCTAGTTTTTCCTCTATATGGGCCTTCTTCTTTTTTCTGCCCATTGTCATACCATAAAGAATAAATTCCATCTTCTTTACCAGACTTGTGTTCCGTCTCCCGTTCTTTAATTTCATTTTCATCATAAAATGTCCACAATCCCTCTTCTTTCCCATCTACCATTTGCCCTTCTCTTGTTTTCTTTCCCTCATCATCAAAAAATATCCATAGTTCTTGCCCATCTTCATTATAAATTATTTCTTTTTCTTTGGTTCCTTTTTCATCCGTAAATGTCCAAATTCCATCCCTTTTCCCGTCCTTATATGCCCCACCCTCGTTTGCTTTTGCAATGTCCTTTTCTTCTTCCAAGGCGGGCTCAATTTCTTGCTCTACAATTTCAGCTTCTCTTTTGTTCTCTTGTTGTAATTTGTCTTTTATCTGTTGTTTTTTTATTCTCTGTTCCCATTTATCTTTAAGATTTCGTGGTATTTCATTTTTTGCTTGTACAACAGGTTTTGTTTTTTGTTTTATAATTTTAGGTTCTTCTATAACAGGTGCAGCTTTTTTCTCTACAATTTTAGGTTCTTCTATAACAGGTGCAGCTTTTTTCTCTACAATTTTAGGCTCTTCCGCAACAGGCGCTGCTACTTGCTCTACAATTTTTATCTCTTTTTTGACATTAGGTTTTGAACAGCTAATAACCAGTAATAATGCAAAAAAAAGTACTGATTGTTTTTTCATATTTTTCCTATTTATTAAAATCTTTTCTAGAGCGTTCTATAATATTAATATAATCATTAACACTATTCCAAGTTTACTGGTTATTCTCTGAGTATTTATTACGCAAAAACTACTCAATGTTAATTTATAATTAGTCATTATAATCACGTATACTTGCTTGAGCCGCAGCTAATCTGGCAATGGGAACTCGGAAAGGAGAACAGCTCACATAATCTAACCCTGTCTCTTTACAAAATTCAATCGACGAAGGATCTCCGCCGTGTTCGCCGCAAATCCCAATTTTTAATTTACTATTCACTCCCCGACCTAATTTCACAGCCATGGATACTAATTTACCCACACCGCTCACATCCAAGCTCTGGAATGGATCTCCCGGAAGAATATTTCTTTCTAAATAATCTGGAAGAAAGGACCCAATATCATCGCGGCTGAATCCAAATGTGGTCTGGGTTAGATCGTTGGTACCAAAGCTGAAAAATTCGGCATGTTGGGCAATCTCATCCGCTGTAAGACAGGCACGGGGGAGTTCAATCATGGTTCCCACAAGATATTTAAATTCTACACCCGTTTCATTTAGAACATCTTTGGCAACTTTCCGCACAATATCTTCCTGGTCTGTGTATTCCGTAACAGTTCCAACAAGCGGAATCATTACTTCGGGTAAAACGGAAACGCCTTCCTTTGTAAGTTCTGCCGTTGCTTCAAAAATAGCCCTGGATTGCATTTCAGTGATTTCCGGGTAAGCAACGCCCAGACGACACCCGCGATGGCCCAACATAGGATTCAACTCATGGAGCCCTGCGATTCGTTTTTCAACCTTGGATCTTTCTAGACTGAGGTTATCAGCCAATTCCTGAATCTGATTATCGTTCAAAGTAATAAATTCGTGTAAAGGGGGATCCAAGAGCCGAATGGTAACGGGTTTATCTTCCATCGCTTTTAGAATTCCCTTGAAATCTTCTTTCTGGAATGGCAGGAGCCCCATAACTGCAGTTCGTCTATCAGATACATTATCAGCCAGGATCATTTTTCGCATGGCAAGAATACGGGTTTCATCAAAGAACATATGCTCCGTCCGACAGAGCCCGATTCCTTCCGCCCCAAAGCGAATGGCCTGTGCTGCATCTGATGGGCTTTCAGCATTAGTGCGAATTTTTAAAGCTCTGAATTCATCTGCCCATTCCATGAGGATTTTATATTCAGGATGTGTATCTGGATTAGATGGAATAAGATTTACTTTCCCTTGATAAAGATTCCCCCGGGTTCCATTCATGGTGACCCAATCGCCCTCTTTTAACACAGTGTCTCCTATAGATACTTCCTTTGTTTCTGTATCAATATGAATTGCGCTACAGCCTACAATACAGCATTTCCCCCACCCTCTGGCCACAAGAGCAGCGTGGGATGTCATCCCGCCTTTGGCTGTTAAGATTGCTTCTGCTGCGTGCATACCATGTACATCTTCTGGTGAAGTTTCTTCTCGAATCAAGATCACCTGTTCACCATTTTTATGCCATGTTTCCGCATCATCTGCAGTAAACACGATTCTTCCAGTTGCCCCTCCGGGTCCAGCAGGCAGTCCCTTTGCTAAAAAAGTGGCCTGTTTTTCAGATTCTGTATCTAGCATAGGATGAAGAAGCTCATCCAATTGTTCTGGCATAACGCGCATAATGGCAGTCTTTTTATCTATCATACCTTGATTGCACATATCCACAGCCATTTTAATAGCCGAAGCACCTGTCCGTTTTCCTGTACGAGTTTGCAACATCCATAATCGGCCATCCTGAATGGTGAATTCAATATCCTGCATATCGGAATAATGGACTTCTAAGTTGTTCCGAATCTCGGCAAGTTGCGCATATAGCTCCGGCATAGATGATTCCAGTGAAGGGAGGTTCTGAGTTTCAGATGTTTTTGTTTCTTCATTTAATGGATTCGGCGTTCGGAGCCCAGCAACAACATCTTCACCTTGGGCATTGGAGAGCCATTCTCCAAAAAAAATATTTTTTCCCGATGCAGGATTTCGGGTAAACGCTACACCTGTTGCAGAACTTTCTCCCATATTACCAAAGACCATGGCTTGCACATTCACTGCCGTTCCCCATTGGTCTGGAATATTTTCAATCCGGCGATAACTGATGGCACGGCTTCCATTCCAACTTTGAAAAACAGCCTTGATTCCACCCCAAAGTTGTGCCATGGGGTCATCAGGAAAATCACTATCCAGTGTTGCACGTATCTCAGATTTGAACGAGTCTGATACTGTAATCCAATCATCCGCAGTGAGATCTGTGTCAGCCACTAATCCTTTTTCTTTTTTATAATTATCTAGAATATTTTCGAGTTGTTGACGAATACCTTTTCCATCAGGAGGTTCTATACCAGCAGCCTTTTCCATGACAACATCTGCATACATCATAATAAGTCTTCGGTAAGCATCATAGACAAACCGGGGATTATTGGTTTTTTTGATGAGTCCGGGAATGGTAGATGAAGCCAGTCCAACATTAAGAACTGTATCCATCATGCCCGGCATGGATTGGCGAGCACCGGATCGCACAGAGAGCAAAAGTGGATTAGTCTCATCACCAAAATTTGAATCCATAATGGTCTCAACTTTTGAAAGAGATTCTTGAATTTGGGAATCTAATTCATCAGGAAAATTGAGATTATTTTTGTAATAATGTGTGCAAACATCGGTTGTGATAGTAAATCCGGGTGGCACTGGAATTTCCAAGTGGTTCATTTCAGCAAGATTGGCCCCTTTTCCTCCGAGTAAATTCTTCATTTTAGCTGTACCATCGGCCTCGCCGTTTCCAAAATAATAGACGTATTTCACTGGTTAATTTTCCTTTATATGTATGTAGTTATTTAAGTTAAATCAGACTAAAAGGCAGGGGAAAAATATCGTATTTCTTTTAGGTTTCCGTTTTTATCATAGAAAAACCATTTATCTACCATTTTTCCATTTCGGTAAGCACCTTGCATTTCTTTTCTTGTTCTTTCGTGATCCCACCAACTAGCCCAGGTTGCATCTTTTTTCCCGTTAGCATAGAAGCCTTCTGTCAGGCGACCATCTGAGAACCATGCTGTCCATTTCCCTTCTTTTGTTCCTTCGGTAAATGTGCCTTCCTGGACTTTTTTAGCATTTTCATCCCAAAATAACCAAAGCCCATCGGCGGTACCATTGGCAAGATTTCCTTCTTTTTCTTTTATTCCATTTTGATGGAAAAATGTCCAATGGCCATTCATAATACCTGAGTCGTAGTTCCCATGAGATTTGACATGT
>CAXCBH010000085.1:0-6409 GCA_963980675.1 uncultured bacterium
TGATGAATCTGATGAACGAGGAAGTTCGTGGTTAGATCGTTTTGGAAATACAATTTCAGGTATTCCCTATACTACAATTTATTCAAATCCTGATTCTGTCTGGACCATCATGGATTCCACTCATAAATTTGGATTTGGAGAATACAAATACGACTCCAATGGCAACATCGTTTTTGATACCAACAAAAATGGTATTTATGATGATGATTGGGGTTCAAATGGATTGGATGATGATAATGATTGGGGGCTCTATAAGGATGAATTAGGGAACGCCTATAATATACCTTTTGAACCTTTTACAGACTTAAATGGAAATGGAGTGTACGATGCCGATGTTAGAGAAGGGTATGCGGACATTTTTGGTACCAAGGTCTTATTAGACTTTGGTCTGGATGGTTTACCGGACACAGGGGATTTTGGGGAAGGAAATGGTGTCTGGGATGGAGAAACATTTGAAAACCTGAATGGTAATACTGAAATTATTGATGATACTACTGTACCGATCTGGGATATTTTTAGTAATAATGATACAGATGGAAATGGTATTGCCAGCCCTGGTGAAAATGGAGTAGATGAGTTTGATGAAAAAGATTTTAACATTAATTATGGTGGACTCCCCCATGTGTATAAAGATGCAAATGATGATGGTATTGAAGATTTTCCAGAGTTTAAAGTTAGGAATTATCGTTATGATCTTCGACTTGATTGGGAACCTAGTTCTGATTTAACTGTGAGTTTATCCCACGGGTTTGCCTGGGCACGAAATATTAATATTACCGGTATTGCACGGTATTTAGCTGATGGTTGGATCTACCGATATTATCAAGCAAAAATGCGTTATAAAAATTTCTTTTTTCAAACATACTTAAATTCAAGTTATTCCGGAAACCCAAGCCACCCAACCAGAAACCTGGCCACAGGTAGTATAATCTATGATAGATCAAAAAAATTCAGCGCCCAGCTCCAACAGGTGAATGAATGGAAAAATGGTGATATACGATTTGTCTGGGGAGTTGATTATTTTCTGACTCTGCCGGATACACGGGGCACCATTCTATCTGATAAGAATTATACAGATAATCGAGATAATAATGGAAATGGTGAAGCAGGCTCACCTTATATCTTTGATGATGGTAACGATGACACTTGGTACGATTTGGGTGAAAGTTATACCTCATGGAGTACTGATGATGGTAAAAATACAGGAATGATAAAAGATTCGATTGGACTGGCAAATGATGGGTCAATTATTTATGATGATGCAGTTTTAGGTGCAATCGCTGACGGCTTTGACAATGATGGTGACAGTGATGATTACCAAGACTTAAACGGAAATGGTATTCCAGATTATGATGATTCAAATGACAACGGCGAATTTGAATTAGGTGAAATAGTAGAACCGGGTGTCCAGTGGATGGGTAATCAAAGATTTTTAGTTTATGCAGACGGTAAGGATAATGATGGAGACGGAAAAATAGATGAGAATATTGATGAGGGGATTGATGAAGCTTCAGAAGACAATCGCTATACTGTGAATGAATTGGGTGCTTATTACCAGGTTAATTGGAAACTCAATAAAAAGTGGGAATTTATCCAAGCTACTCGGTATGATATCCATGACCGACTTACCAATATGATTGAATTTAATAATCAGGGTTTTGGGATGGGTTACAGCCCTTTCGATTGGAAATTTGATTTTGACCAAAAAGAAGGCATCCAGCTTTCACCCAAGATTGGAATCGTATATCGACCAAAACAAAATCAAAATTTTCGACTCACTTGGGCTACGGCATTCAATACACCATCCAACCAGGCCCTTTTTCTTGATATTTTTGTAACACGTGTATCTGTTTTTAAGGTATATGCCCGAGGAGCAGATGGTGGTTATGTTTTCCCGCGGGATTCTCTTGGAAATCCATATTACTATCTACCTTACGAAGGGAAATATGAACCAGTTGATACTAGTGAAAGTATTTTTTTCTATCCATCAACTGATCCAAAAATTCCTGGATTCTTCGGACAAAATGTGACAGACCTTCCAGAGATTCAAGCTGAGACTGTAAGATCCTGGGAATTGGGATATAAAGGCCGACTAAATCAACGAATGTTTGGAACCCTGGACCTTTATACAAGTCATTACAGTAGTTTCGTAAGTCCAGTGACATTTATCACGCCTATTGTTATTGATAAATCGGTTTTAGAAACGGATTACAATGGGGATAGTCTTATGAATACTATGAATGATCTCGAAAACGATAATATTATTGATCGAGATGATTATGATGAAGCGTTTAACCATTGGTCAAGTAATATTCAAGGTGTAATAGCTATGGATACAATTCCCGGCTATACGCCGCCTGTAGTAGTTGGTTATATTAATTATGGAGAAGTGGATATGTGGGGATTGGATGCGAGCCTTACAACCATCGTTAATCTCGAATGGTCACTGGATCTTAGTTATTCTCATCTAGGGATGACAGATTTCTATAACCCCATTACCAAAGCTAAAGACCCAGTTAATGCACCTCGGCATAAGGCTGGAATGAAATTACAATTCAATCCGAGGCGGTATCCATTTACAGCATCTCTGAATGCACGTTACGTTGATGGATTTAAATGGTCTTCTGGAATTTATTTTGGTGATATTAAACCATATACAATTTTTGATATGCATCTTGGATATGAAATCAATCAATATGTGAAAGCAAATTTTACCATTTCAAATGTATTAGGCCACAACCATACTGAGATTGTTGGTGGACCATCATTAGGACGTGTGATTCTTTTGAGGCTACAAACAAAATTCTAATATGGAAAAGCCCTCCGCAGAAAACGAAGGGCTTTTTTTATGAAACAAGAGCAGGATAATTCAAGCCCTGGAAATCGGGGGAACTGCCAGACCTTTCTTACATTATCCTGCTATTAAATCTGATATGTAAGTTAGGTGGTGTCCTTAGTTCCGTCAAGCAAATTCTAATATTTCAATCATTAATTAATACATAATTCAATGTTTCATCTTTTCAAAGCACTAGATCTAAAGATCTTTTTTTTAATCAATCAAACCTTATCAAATCCTGTGTTTGATTCTATTATGCCCCTAATAACAAATAAGAATAACTGGATCCTTATTATTTTAATTTTGTTGTTCTATTTGGCTATTATGAATGGGAGACGTGGACAAATCGCATTCGTAATTTTAATTGTGGTGGTTGGGCTTACAGATTCTTTTTCAACTTTTATTTTGAAACCCTATTTTGGGAGAATTCGCCCATCTCATGACATCTATGAATACATTAATCTGCTTGTCGCAAAAGGGGGGAAATGGAGCATGCCTTCAAATCATGCTGCCAACATATCTGCAATTGCTGTTGTTTTATCTTATTTCTATGATAAGATGAAAATACCCTTATACTCCTTGGCTATAATCATTGCATTTTCCAGGGTATATGTGGGTGTACATTATCCGGCAGATGTATTGCTTGGAGGACTTATTGGCTATGGAATGGCATGGCTGGTTCTCACTCTATGGGTGATTCTAAAAATGAGAGAATTAAAGCGGGGACAAACCTGGGTTTGGTATGAAGGAGATTTACAAAATAAGTAGATTAATTTGGCAGAGCATCTTTGGGTGGTTTTACGCCAAAAGATGAAAAGCCCTCGTCACGGCTTGGCATTTTGATTTCACCATGCTTGACTTCAAATTTTTTAATATTATCATTTAGTGCACCGAGAAATGCTTTTGCATGCTGGGGTGCCATGATAATCCTGGAATGGACTTTGGCTTTAGGTACACCGGGAAGAATCCGAGTAAAGTCTAAAACGAATTCTGCCGGAGAATGGGTTACCACTACGAAATTAGCATATTCACCTGAGCTAACTTTTTCATCTAATTCAATATTAATCTGCTGAATATTTTTTTTTTCTTTATCCATTATAACACCTATGCTTTCTTTTTTAATGAAGTATCTCGTTCGTTAAATTCTTCCCAGTCATCGTTAATACCATCAAATTCCGTATAATCTTTGATTCCTTCATTTTCCTCTACATTTTTTGGATGAAGTTCGTTTTCATAAATATTATAAACATCTTTTTTCTTTTCGAACTCACTGGGGTCGCCTTCCTCCTGCTTGGTTTGATCCAAGTCATCTATATCATCACTATAGACCTCTGAATCAAAGAAATCTAGATTTTCCACAATACCATTCGCCATTAGAAATTCAAGAAAATCGAGATATTTTCTATTTTTTAAATCAACGCTGCAGTTGGGACATTTTAAAGAATCTTTAAGGTCTATTTCTTCAATTGTATTTTCGCAAACAGGACATATTAAGCCTTCAAGCATTTGTTTTTCCTTCTAAAATCGGCGGATAATATAATTGAGTGTACCACCATCGGCAAGACTATTACCGAGATAAATATATTAAACTCATTATTATTTTTTTCTACTTTTGAAAATTTCTAATTAAGGCTATTTTTCAAAAAAATATGTGTTAAATAGAGATTATCCAATTTTATTCTATCTTCCGTGATGACAAAATATAAAGGATGAGATATGCCGTTTTGAAAAAGTGTTAGCCAAGACATTATACCCAATTAAAGTCCTAATATTCGTTCGATGGTTTCATAATTTGATTCCAAAAACCTCGTGGTTGACCGTTGGATGACCAATGTATAGAGTTTGTCTGACAAAGAAGATTGAAAACCAATTTTAACAGGTATATCCAACTCCAATGACAAAAGCGATAAGGTTTGTTCATCAGATTGGTTTAGATCTACCATGGCGTCGTACTGAATTGATTTTATACGATCCAGAACTGATTCTGATACAATGGCACCAAGCCAGTTCATATCATCGTTGGAAAACGAAATAATATAAGGCTTTAATTGATTCGGATAATATTGAATCCCGTCTTGATGTACCGCATATTGTACCTGTAGCGCTTCATCTACAAAGTCTCTTTTTACAAAATGTGACGCAATCTGAGCATGCTCCTTTTCGGCCGGAAGTAAAAATAATATTTTGGATGCACCTCGGCCCTTTTTCCCAATTTTTATTACATGTTCATGATTATACTTTCTTCGCAATAAAGTATACCACCAAAAAAGAAATTGAATTCGCCATGGGATTTTCATGTGGCTAATATAAGGAGAGTAATAGCTCGTTAAAACTGCTGTTATATGGTTATAATTATCGGATAAATTCATGGATAACATGAATTGAATTTTTCAATTTTCCATTAAAAAATTATATGTCATTAAATAAAAAATTATTGTGGGGTGGTCTCGGATGGGTCATGGGCGGACCCATTGGTGCGATTCTTGGATACGCATTTGCATCCATGAGCGGTGATCAATCGACACAATGGACAGGATCCACTCGAAGAGGCTCATCCTATTCCCAGACAAAACCTGCTGATTTTGTGATTGCCATCCTGGTGTTATTTGCTAAGATAATGAAGGCCGATGGACAACTCTTGAAATCTGAACTGGATTATGTAAAAAGATTTTTAAAGCAGCAATTTGGTGTTCGGCAGACCAAAGAGTTCATGACCCTATTTAAAGATATCCTGGAGCAGGAATATCCGTTGAAAGATGTATGTCGCCAAATTCAACGTTCAATGGATCATCCCAGCCGATTAGAATTGATTCACGTTCTTTTTGGATTGTCCGCTGCAGATGGACACGTTCATACCGATGAAGTTCGTGTAATTCAAACCATTGCTAATTATTTAAATATCAATGCCCGGGATTATGAATCCATCAAAGCTATGTTTGCTAAAGATGAGACCGCACATTATAAAATTCTTGAGATTGAAAAAACTGCTTCTGACAAAGATGTGAAAAAAGCGTATCGAAAAATGGCCAACAAATACCATCCCGATAAAGTGATGCATCTCGGGGAAGAAATGCAGAATTTAGCCGAAGAAAAATTCAAAGCTGTAAATGATGCCTATCATCAAATAAAAAAAGATAGAGGCATGTCATGAATCATGAAAAACCAGGTGAATTTCCATATACCCGAGGAATTTATGAAGAAATGTATAATCACCGATTCTGGACAATGCGCCAGTATGCCGGATTTACAACAGCAGAAGAATCAAATAAACGTTACAGGTATCTTCTAAAAAATGGCGTGAAGGGATTATCTATCGCTTTTGATCTTCCCACACAGATAGGATATGATTCAGATCATCCCATGTCTTTGGGAGAAGTAGGAAAAGTAGGTGTTCCCATCTCCAGTCTACAAAATATGGAAACACTTTTTCATGATATTCCTTTAGACCAAGTATCCACATCCATGACCATCAATGCTACTGCACCCATTCTTCTAGCTTTATACATTGCAATGGCAGAAAAACAAGGCGTACCTGCGGATAAACTTCAAGGAACGATCCAAAATGATATCTTG
>CAXCBH010000086.1:0-6364 GCA_963980675.1 uncultured bacterium
TGATGACGAGTGGACTCTGGATGGTGGGTCAGGGCCAATGGCAAATGGCAGTTTTGTTTTATGTGGTAGCATCTGTCGGGTATATGGGTGGAAACATTTTCTATGATTCGCTATTGCCGTCTGTTGCATCAAATGATGATGTGGACTATATTTCGTCATTGGGATTTGCTGTGGGATACATCGGAGGTGGATTATTGTTTTTAGTGAATGTACTCATGTATCAACACCCTGAATGGTTCGGAATTGCTGATGGTTCAACTGCCATTAGATTATCCTTTTTATCAGTGGCGGTCTGGTGGGCTGTATTTTCCATACCAATTTTATTATTTGTTCCGGAACCAAAGAATGAAAATTCCGTTCCCCTTCTTTATGCATTAAAAGCAGGCGCAAAACAATTAAAAGAAACTTATAATCATATAAAAGAATTAAGAGTTATAGGGATCTTCCTTTTAGCGTATTGGTTCTATATTGATGGTGTGGACACTATCATTAGAATGGCCGTAAAAATGGGATCATCTCTAGGGTTTGAAGCGGGTGATTTAATTGTTGCATTGCTTATGGTCCAATTTATTGCTTTCCCTGCAGCTTTAGTTTATAACCAATTTGCTCAAAAGATAGGCACCAAGAATGCAGTTTTTGTTGCAATCGGTGGATATGGGGTTATCACATTTTTGGGATATTTTATGATGGATCCAATTCACTTTTATATGTTAGCAGCGATGATTGGAATATTTCAAGGTGGTATTCAAGCTCTCAGTAGAAGTTTATATGCACGACTGATTCCTGTGGGCAAAGAGGGAGAGTTCTTTGGTTTCTATAATATGTTAGGAAAGTTTGCCGCAGTCATTGGTCCAGTGCTCATGGGGTGGGTTACCTTAGTCACAGGCAGTGTTCGTTTTGGAATTTTATCCATATTAATTTTATTTATAATAGGTGCAATCCTTCTCAGTAAAGTTGATTTTGAAGAAGGAAAAAAATTAGCGGCTGATTTCGGAAAAAATTAATTGTTTAAAAAATATTGATTTAAAAAAGGGTTATGATTTAAGTTTTAACTATTAATAGCCCCGTTGATGTGGCGTGCTCTTCAGGGAAAAAAGTTTTTTCCGAGGGTTAATCACCGGGGCTTTTTTATTATGTTTTTCATAGTTATACGAAAGTAAGTACTTACATGTTAAATTATGCCAAAAGTTTAGTCTTAGTAATCAAGGAAAAGATTTGAACATGAATCCCCCAAAAACTTTTCAGTATTTGGGGGATTTTCTTTTATAATTTTTATGATAAATATAAAGAGCTAATAATGATTATACGCTACTCCCAACTTGTAATGCCCCAGGATGCCAATGTGGTTGGCACTTTATTTGGTGGGCAAATGGTATCCTGGATGGATATTGCCGCTGCAAAAGCAGCCTTTAGATTTTTGAAAGGAACAGAAGCAGATGTGGCTGTAACCCGTGCTATTGATTCCATAGAATTCACAAAACCAGTTCATGTGGGGAATTGGGTGAATTTTGAATCGAGAATAATTAAAACAGGAAACTCATCAATCGTGATACAGGTAGATGCTTATAAAGAACACCACGAAGAAGATAAAATATTGGCCTGTACCGCAAAATTCACAATGGTTTCTGTCAAAAAATTGGCACAAGGTTCGTACCAGAAGGTCAACCATAACAAAACCATATAATTGAGGCCCGCCATGTCAAAAGTATTCATTCCTTCAGATTCGATATCTAATCAAGCACATGTATCTTCAATGGTCTCGTATCAAAAGCGATACCAGGATTCCATTTCTGATCCTGAATCATTTTGGGCAGAAATTGCGCAAAGATTGGACTGGATGGAGCCCTGGACTTCCGTCCGAAAATTTGATTTCGTCAATGGTCAAATTGAATGGTTTAGTGGCGGTAAACTCAATGCATCCTATAATTGTATTGATCGCCATATTAAGAAAGGGCATGGAGATGAGACCGCTATCATTTGGGAAGGGAATGACCCAAATCAATCTAGAAAATTCACCTATAATGATCTTTTAAAAGAAGTTTCTCAATTTGCCAATGCCCTAAAATCACTCGGTGTTGAAAAAGGGGATCGCGTTTGTATCTATATGCAAATGGTTCCGGAACTGGCTTTTGCCGTATTGGCCTGTGCACGGATCGGCGCCGTTCATTCTGTTGTCTTTGGCGCTTTTTCCAGTGATTCACTTCGAGACAGGATTAATGATTCATCATGTAAAATTCTGATAACGCAGGACACAGGTGTCCGGGGAACAAAACAAAATATTCCCATGAAGGTAAATGCAGATAATGCAGTAGCAGAAACGCCTTCCATCGAACATGTTATTGTTGTTCGTCGGACTGGCGAACCAGTTAACATGGATAGTGAGAGGGATCTCTGGTGGCATGAAGCCATTTCCGGTGTAGATGCGAAGTGTGAGCCAGAAGAGATGGATGCGGAAGATCCGCTTTTCATTTTATATACATCCGGTTCGACAGGGACACCGAAAGGTGTGCTGCACACAACCGGTGGTTATTTGACCTATGCAGCTTTTACCCATGAAATGGTATTTGATTATAAACCCGGTGATATCTACTGGTGTACAGCGGATTTAGGCTGGATAACAGGACATTCTTACATTGTGTATGGACCTTTGGCGAACCGTGCCACAACGGTCATGTTTGAAGGCGTGCCTAATTTTCCCGATTATGGACGATTCTGGGATGTTGTAGACAAGCATAAGGTAAATCAATTTTATACAGCTCCAACGGCACTTAGAGCCCTTATGAAAGAAGGGAACGACTGGGTTACATCTCGGGACCTATCATCATTGAGATTACTGGGAACTGTGGGCGAACCCATCAAGGAACCAGAATGGAATTGGTATCACAATATTGTAGGCAAAGGAAAATGTCCCATTGTTGATACATGGTGGCAAACGGAAACAGGTGGGATTCTCATAACACCGCTTCCCGGCGCAACCCCAACAAAACCGGGATCGGCTACATTTCCATTTTTCGGAATCGAGCCGGTTTTACTCTCGGAAGACGGGCAAGAAATTGAAGGGAATGACGTTTCCGGTTTATTGGCCATTAAATCATCCTGGCCTGGACAAATGAGAACCATTTATGGCGATCAGGATCGCTTTATTGAAACTTATTTTAAGCAATTTCCCGGTTACTATTTTACTGGTGACGGTGCGAAGCGAGATGAAGATGGCTATTATTGGATCACGGGCCGCGTGGATGATGTGTTGAATGTGTCCGGTCACCGTATCGGTACAGCAGAAGTGGAAGGGGCCATCGGTAAAGCCAGTGGTGTAGCTGAAGCGGCTGTGGTGGGATTTCCCCATGACATTAAAGGTCAGGGCATCTATGCATTTGTAACCCTCATGACCGGTGTGGAAGCATCCGATGAAATTTATGATGGTATTCGCGCTTCGGTAACTAAGGATATAGGTCCCCACGCAAAACCCGATGAGATTCAATTCACACCTGCGCTCCCAAAAACACGTTCCGGGAAGATTATGCGGCGAATCTTAAGAAAAATTGCTGAAGGTGATCTGGAAAATATGGGCGATATTTCTACCTTGGCAGATCCCAGTGTGGTGGCAAGCCTTACTGCTGCGCGTTAGTCAGTTTTTTATTCATGGAGCGAACCCGTCGCGTTAAAATTTTAACGATTTGTTTCATGATCTCCGGATTGCTGGCCATTAATTGAAAAAAACCTTCCTGGTCAATTTTTAGTAAAACGGATTCTTCCAGAGTAATTGCATCAGCGGAGCGCGGTTCCTGATCTAACAGAGCCATTTCACCAATACAAGTACCTCTTTCAAGTTGGGTGATGGAATGGTCATTCTGGATCACATCGACTTTCCCGGAAATAATAACAAACATAGAATCACCATGATCACCTTCCTTAAAGATCGCGTGGTTTTGTTCACATCGTAATTCTTCAGCGATCTGAGCGATCCTAGTTAAAACATCTCCAGGTATATTGTGAAACAGATCAACAGATTTTAGGATGATGGTTTTTTCAAGTATTGAATACATGGGTGGATTCTCCTGCATTGGAAATTTTATGTTTAAGAAATTTCGGTTTAAATAGTTTTGCTCGGTTTCATTGAAAAGGTTACTGGTGAAAATGGAATTCGGTATCTTATCCCACTTAATTATTTTCAGGACGGCGGTATTTTCAGAATTGAGTAAGTATTGGAGTGCAATCCCCGTTTTCCAAAAGTGTGGATTCTTGATCCAATGCCCAAGCATATCATTAGGATTGCGGAAAAGATCTGGAAAAAGTTCTTGTCCGATTTTAATTTGATTTACATCCGGATCGATGAGTGGCAAGGTGTGTTTTCGGTTCTCCGGAGAAAAAGTGGAATCAACCAGTTCCAAAACGATAGGGAGTAGATCAGGGTCATTACTTTTTACATATCGAATGTAGGTCTCAATAGGAATATCCGGTTTCTTTAATGTGCCTAGTTTTAACAGGATTGGAATTACTTTATTCAAATCACTTTCAATATGATCTTGAATGAGAAATGCCTGGGAAACATTTTTTAATTGATCTCTAAGAAGATATAACTGGAATGCACGTTTGGAAATCGCTTTAATGTGATTTTCAATTTTATTTAGGATCTCTGCTTCCAACTCTTTATTCTTACTCATTTTCACCAATGCATTGCTAATTCCATTCAGGATGAGTAGATCCGGATCATTCAAACCGGAAGACAATAATTCAGCCATATCAGAAGAAGAGAACTCATGAGTTGTTTTAAGGATTCCAAGTTTTAGTCGTAAGGGAGAATCTTCCGCAAAAAGGAAATGATAAAATCGATCAGTTACCAAAGAAGGATCATATTGTTTAAGTACGGATTTCGCAGCATCAAAGGTGGAAGCATTTGCCAGATTTCGAATGATAGGTACAAGAAAATCGGAGTCAGGGGAACCTTTAAAAACAGCCAAAATCTGATTCCTCACATCATGTGATTCATGACCCAAAAACCGCTTTTTATTTTCTGTGGATATCCACTGCCCTGATTGTTTCAAAAAGCCGATAGTAGTACACAAAATGGTTGGATCATCACTTTCCATTAAAGAATCAAGAATTAGTTTTGATTCATGATGATTGGTATCTTGTTTAAGGATTCCAACCGCCGCAGCGGCGGAAAGGGATGGATTGTCACTTTTTAAAAATGGGGATACTTTTTCGGCGATGTCTAGTATCATGCGATCTCCGGCACAGGAAATTGCAAAGGGCGCTAATTCCGAATCTTCCTTGAACGAATTTAGTAACAATTGATCAGTAATTATTCCGGGTTGATGCCATGCTAATTCCAGCACAGCTCTTTGGATCTGATTAGACCCATGATGGAATAAATATTGCAGCGTATTTTTCCAGGGGTGGAGCGGGAGTGTCCAAAGTAGATCCAGGGCAAAAAGCTGTTTTAATTCATCATCGTCTTTGAGAGTTTTATCTATTGTGTCAACAATATGGGAATCATTGATATCAAACTCTACATCATCCAGGTTCAGTTGCCGATTCTCTATGGCTTTCATAAGGGAATTCACATAACCATCTTTCAGTCTAAAGCTATTCCAAAGCCAAAAAAGAACGCCCAAAATAACAATTAAACTGAGCAATTGGATATTATCCTGCGACACGAGTTTGAAAGAGACCAGGGCAAAGATGAGTACACCAGCTAACCCTTCTAGTCCTGAACGAATGGTACCATCAATGATGGGCTTGGCTCGTTTCTTTTTCTCCGGTGCTACGGGGAGCCAAAGGATCTCCTGGACTGCATTGTTTGTAGAAAATTTGAAAACTTGATCTGAAAATTTTGCAATAAATACAGCAGATAAGGTTCCAATGGCAAGAAATCCAGACGAACCGATGGCTAAGAAAATGGGAAGGACAAGCAATCCTGCGAGAATTCCAAATCGTGTTAAGATGAATCCCGTTACAAAAAATTGCATAATCAAGGTTGCCGCGCCGGTGGACATATAATAGGTCCCGAAAAAACTTACCAAATCATTTTGATTTGGGAAGGCGTCTGCTGCCATCATTTTGAATTGATAATCAATGATCTTGGAAACGAATGCAGCTAACCCAATAAGCAGTGCGATTGACTTTAAATAAGGTTCAAATTCAGTTTTTGATTTGGCCACTGGTTTAGAATTAACTTTTTTGGGTTTATGCGACATGCGAAAGGGACGGAGCATCTGAGCCATCACTACAGAAATACCGATAAAGAAAATGGTGAGAAATAAAAGGTTCTCTGATCCAAAAGTTGACACAAATGGTTTGATCCCAAATCCCGCACCCATGCCCGCAAAGGATCCACCAGCTCCAAGAAGTGTGAAGATGC
>CAXCBH010000087.1:0-6311 GCA_963980675.1 uncultured bacterium
CAAACATGGCAACACTTGGAGGACATGTAGAAATTGGAGATTGGGCTTCATTGGGGGGTGGTGTTCTGGTTCATCAGTTTTGCAGAATTGGTAATCATGCTTTTATTGGAGGAGGGTTTCGTGTAGTTCAGGATGTCCCCCCATTTATATTAGCTGCAGGAGAACCCTTAAGTTTTGGCGGGACAAATAGAATTGGTTTAAAAAGACGTGGATTTGCTGCAGGGGATCGAAAAATTATTAAAGGGTTTTATCAATTATTTTTCCGTTCAGAGTTGAATCGGAGTGAAGCACTACAAAAAATTGACACACAGATCGAGGCATCCCAATATAAGGATCAAATTCTTGATTTTATCCGTTCATCAGAACGGGGTATTATTTAGTTTTACTGTGAATTTCATTTTCATTATTCTGGCTCTTTCGGGGACAATTTTTTCTCAATCAGCAGATTTTGGATTCGATTCTATAGGTTGCCAAGAATGCGATTCAAAATCGGTTATTAGATCATCATCTTTATGGTTGAGTGAATCCCCTGCTATGGATCCCGCGAGTAATAATCGAATCATCATCCAATCTGGAACCTTATCATCAATAAAAAAAATAAGTGGAGAATATTGGACATATCCAAACTTTGATTTCGGGATCAAGGTCACAAGAAATCTCGCCATCACAGGTAAACTTTTTGGCTTTTCAACAGCGAAAGAGTCTCCTCAAATTCTAGGTGCAGGAATTCAATATTATTATGGCGGGAGAGATACATTAAATTGGGTCTCATCTATTCAAAGGGTCGATCTAAAAGGATTAAGTCATTTTCGTCTTACGTCTCTTACCTTTGATATTAGAAAATGGATTGAATGGAATTCAATTCAATTTCGAATTGGCGTCGGTTCCAATATTTTTAAAGAACGATCTTATAAAGGGTATAGTGAACCATCAAGCATGAAAGGACAGATAAACTTTGTTGGTGCAGATGCACTAAAATCCTATTCGTTTTTGAAATATGGCATCGGTACCAGAATTCATCCTGGGAGAACAATGGTAACATTTTTCATTCAAAAAGAACTCTTCTAATGTCAAAAAGAATTTCCATTTTAGGATCCACCGGCTCTATTGGTGTGAATGCCTTAAAGGTTAGTTCTCATCTCAAGGATGAGTTAGATATCATTTATTTATCCGCCAATAGGAATGCAGAATTATTGATTCAACAGGCAAAAGAATTTCAACCTAAAGCCGTTTGCATTGTGGATGAATCAGTATTTCCTGATGTGCAAAATGCACTGGTGCATTTAGACATTGAAATACTTACAGGACGAGAAGGTCTTTTGGAATTAGCAGCAAGGGATGATGTGGATATTCTGTTGAATGGCCTCGTAGGTGCCCCAGGCATGGAACCGACATTAAAAGCCATTGAAGCTGGGATAGATGTAGCCTTATCCAATAAAGAAAGTTTGGTCATGGCTGGCGATATTATTCAGAAAAGCATGGATAAATCCGGTGCAAAATTGTTTCCCGTGGACAGCGAACATTCCGCCATATGGCAATGTTTGGTTGGAGAAAATATAGATGATGTCAGTTGCCTTGTTTTAACGGGAAGCGGCGGACCGTTCCGCACTCGAGATATAACAACATTTGATAATATAAGCGTGGATGAAGCGTTAAATCATCCAAACTGGGATATGGGACGGAAGATCACCATCGACAGTGCCACCATGATGAACAAAGGGTTTGAAGTTATCGAAGCATTTTGGTTGTTTGGATTTACACCGGATCGAATCAAAATTGTTGTTCATCCCCAATCTATTATTCATTCCATGATCGAAATGAAAGATAGTGCCATTAAAGCACAAATGGGCGTACCGGATATGAAAGTTCCTATCCAATATGCACTGACTTATCCACGACATCTGGAAGCGCCATGGGAACAATTGGATTTTTTAAAATGCGGTGACCTAACTTTTGAAGAACCAGACTTTGAGCGGTTTCCCTGTATTAAATTAGCCTTCGATTCCTTGGAAAAATTGGGTACTTCCGGTGCTGTCTTAAATTTGGCCAACGATTATTCCGTATATCGTTTCTTAAATGGAGAGATCAAATTCACGGATATTCCAAGAATCATAGAATCTTCTATGAAACATCATGATTGGAAAGAACATCCGTCATTGGAACATTTGAAAAAATTAGACAGTTGGGTAAAAAACCATGTTGAATCCTTTTGATTCCATGGAACTTAAAAAACATTATTTAGTAGACTTAATCCTATGACAATTATCTGGGCAACCATTCTCATACTTGGTGTTCTTATCACCATCCACGAATTCGGACATTTTATAGCTGCTCGGTCCGTTGGAATTCGCGTAGAGCGATTTTCAATCGGAATTCCGCCACGATTTGTATCTCTCACATCAACAAATGATGGTTGGTTATTCCACCTTTTCTTTTATAAAAGATCACATGGACGTTTATCCTGGCAGCCTGTTTTTAAAAAAATAATTTCCAAACCTGGGCGAATAGGATCTAAAACTGAATATGTGATTGCGCTGTTCACCTTGGGTGGTTATGTGAAAATGGCTGGCATTATTGATGAAAGCATGGATACAGAGATTAATTATGGAGATGATGAATTCATGTCAAAACCACTTTGGGCAAAGCTATGGGTTATGAGCGCTGGCGTGATTATGAATACTATTTTAGCATTTGCAATATTTTCTGCAATAGGATACACGCAAGGCATGCCGGAAGTTTCAGATGAACCCATTGTAGCCGAAATACAACCGGATATGCCGGCCATGGCGGCAGGTATCCAACCGGGAGACCAGATAATATCTATTAATGGTAAGCCCATTAAAACATGGAATGATCTTACAAAATCTATCCATGCTCTGCCTAACACAGATATTTCTCTCACGATTTTAAGAGAGGCCGTTCAAATTAAAATGGATATCACCACATCATTTATGCCCGTCCCAACCGATGCCGGGATGGATACTCTTGGCGCTATCGGAATCATACCTGAAGTGTTCTACAGAGATATGACCATAGGTGAAGCATTCAATATTGGATGGTTGCGAACAGAAGGCAGTTTTGGGATGATCATTATGAGTTTAAAAATGCTTGGAAGTGGCGGTGCGTCTATGTCTGATTTTGGTGGCCCTATCATGATTGCTCAATTAGCCGGTCAAACAGCAGAAGCAGGATGGATTCCGTTTCTCACATTTATGGCATTAATCAGCGTCAATCTGGCCTTTATTAATATTTTGCCGATTCCCGGATTAGACGGCGGACATATTATGATTCATTTGATTGAAGGGATTCTTCGACGTCCTTTAACTATGAAAGCTCGAATTACAATTCAACAGATCGGCATGGCATTTTTATTAATGCTCATGGTGACAGTTGTGTTCAACGATATTAGCCGATTATTTAATTAGTAATCTCGTCCAATTTCAGGACTAATGCCCCAAATTTCATCTTTAGCCAAATCTGAACCGGGTATCTATGTTCATCATTAGAGAACCAAATGGACATGGTGGCTTCATTCTTGAATTTCTTTTTATCAATTCGCGTCGGTGTCACTTTTGTACAATTAAAATCTCCTACTGGTACTCCAATATTAATTCCTTCTGTCACTTTCATTTTTAATGGAGTGATCTTTTTCCCTTCAATCGTAGAAAATATTTCTCCGTCAATTTTTGATAAATTTTTATTTCTGAAAAAATAAAATAAAGAATAAGGGGAATGAGTTCCCATTCCCATTGAGATAGTATCATTTCTGACAATTGCAAATCCTTGGTTCTGTGAAAGATTGGACACGCTCTTTTCTTCGTATTCTCCTTCACTGATATTTTTTTTAACCCTTATCGGTACTAGTGAGTTTTCATCGAGCCAAAGATCAATCACATCTCGAATTGGGAAAAGAAAATTTGCAAACCCATGGGTGTTAGCACTGAACCGAACATGGTAAGTGGAAACATTGTTAATTGTTTCTATTCCAAGCACTTCTAGACGACCAGTACCTAATGTTGCTGCACCTATCCCCGAAAAAGAAGCCTTGTAATTCAACGATTCTCCAACTTTGAAGGGGACATTTGTTCCGCATAAAAATGAAAAAAATAAAATGAGAATAATTAATCTCATGATCTTATGATATTTAGTTTTCTATCCTGAAAATTATAAATAGTGGAGCCACTGCCTTCAATAATGCCATCCTCAATAATGAGATCAATCTCACGGGAAAATTCGGATAGAATTTTTTCCGGATTTGTCAAAGGTTCTTGCCTTGTTCGGTTCACGCTTGTGGTAGTGATGGGGTTTGGATATGCCTCGGATAATTTTTGACAAAATTTATGATCTGGAACTCGGAGACCAAGAGTATCATTATCGCCGGTAATGGATGGTGAAGTAATCCCATCGTTAACTGGAACGATTATAGTTGTAGATCCTCCTAGTTTTTCCAAAACAATATTTTTATCATGGTTAGGTATATTCATCCATTTTGCTGCAATTTCTTTATTTGGTGCCAAGACACTCATGGGTGTTTTTCGACCTTTGATAGTATTGATTTTTTTAATAGCAGATTCATTTTTTGCATCACATCCAAATCCATAAAGGGTATCGGTTGGATAAACAATAACACCACCATTTTTTAATACGGAACATGCCATTCCCACGGCAGTTTCATTTCCCCAATAAATTATTTCAACCACAATTATTTAACCTGTTTTGTCTTCCATCTCCGATGAAACCAAAAATATTGTTCAGGATATCGTCGGACCATTTTTTCAATGATAGTTGTATATGCTTGGGTAATATCTTGAAGGCTTTTACTTTTTGGAATTACTGGTACAAATTCAACCCGATATTTATGAAGTTCTATCTGAATACAAACACCAAAAACCAAGGGTGAACTGGATTTTTGATGAAATAATGCAGCACCTTTTGGCGTGGAAGCCTGTGTACCAAAAAAATCCACAAATACTCCTTTTTGTTTTGCATCCTGGTCACTTACCAATGCCAGAATTCCATTTTCAGCAAGTATATCATACATTGTATCCAGCGATTCTTTTCGATATATCTGTACAGCACCTGTTAATCCACGTTGTTCGTAAAAGAACCGATTCGCCCCACGATTTTTTTGCCTTTGAATTACACCCGAAAAAAAGGCATTATATTCACCCATCCATTTCACGAAAATTTCCCACACGCCAAAGTGGGCAGAAATCATAACACAGCCTTTTTTCTGACTCATGATTTTATCTAGCGCTTCTTTCCCGGTCACTTCAATTTCGATACCATCCCAGGATTTAGGAAAAGCAAAAAACTGGACCATATTATGCGTAAAAAAAACATATATCTTTTTTACAAGGTTTTCCACCTTCAAGCCAGACCATTCCGGGAAAGCCCTATTCAGGTTTTTGATTACTTGTTTTTTTCGTTTAGGAACATAATTATACAATACACTGGCTAGTCTTGATGCAAATTGATACCGCATTTTTGCTGACATTGCAGACATGCACTTTTTCAACAGAATTAAAGTATAATAGGTAATTTGGTGTGATGTTTTCATTAAGCGCCAAGAAATTACGGATTTGCACTCTCGATTTATCGTTGCATTTTTATGGATTAATTTTCCTTTTTTGTTTCCCCTATCTTCACTTTCGTATGAAATTCCAGCCTGTGAGACGAAATTTCTTAACCATCTTATTCTGTTTTTCAATTATATACCCCGATGTTGTTTACAGAGTGCCCATCAATGGAGTTATTGATCTGGGTCTTCCACCCTTTATTAAAAGGGCTTTGGAAGAGGCTGAAGCCAACAATGCCAAGGCAGTCATTTTTGATATTAATACCTTTGGCGGCCGCGTGGATGCCGCCACCCAGATTAAAGATGCAATTCTTGGTTCGAAAGTCCCAACTATCGCTTTTATAAATCGTCGCGCTATTTCAGCCGGTGCATTGATTTCTCTTTCTTGTGAAAAAATTTATATGACCGGAGGTGGTCTCATTGGTGCCGCTACAGCCGTGGATATGTCTGGAAAAAAAGGGAGTGAAAAGGTTATTAGTTTCATGAGGGAAGAAATGGCTTCCACGGCAGAAAAACGAGGGCGTAGTAAAGAGATTGCCCGGGGAATGGTGGACGAAGAATTAAATTTTACTCACCTTTTAATTGATGGTGATTCTTTAGAAGTAACCGATATTGAAGGCCGGAAAGAAGGGAAGTTAATTTCACTTACCACTGACCAAGCTTTAAAATATTTTATTGCCGATGGAACTGCGGAAAATATGGATTCGTTGCTGGATAGTCTTGGTTACTCTAA
>CAXCBH010000088.1:0-6309 GCA_963980675.1 uncultured bacterium
CCAAAAAGCGTCATCCCCAAAATAATCCTGTAACATATTCAAAATCAAACTACCCTTCGCATAAATATGGCCATCAAATACATCCATTGACTCATAAAATTTGTGCTGAACCGTTGACCGTCTCCATTTCTTATTCGACCCAAAATATCCATTTATTTCACTGAATCGAATATATTCACCCTCATCAAATCCAAATTTATATTCACGGTATTTTCTTGAGAAAAATGTGGCAAACCCTTCATTTAACCAAGCATGAGCCCAATTCCGGGTTGTAAGCATGTCACCAAACCATTGATGCGCCAATTCATGAGCTACCAATCCATCACTACTCACATCTGGAGCGGCAAATTCATCAAACATGGTTCGATCAGTGTTGTGTGTTAACGTGATATTTTCCATACCACCAAACATGAAATCATCAACAATGATTTGGTCATATTTTTCATAGGGATATTCAACGCCAGTCACCTCACCGAAATACTTCATCATATCAGGAGTCAATCCAAAAGATCGCAAAGCTTCTTTTTTATTTTCATCATACACCCAATAATTCACGGGAATTCCATTGTAAGAATCTTCAACTTTCTCAAATTCACCGATGACATAAGAAATGAGGTAACTCACCATGGGAAAATGCTCGTGCCAGTGCCATGTATGTGTGCCATCCTTGTTGTCTTTTAAAGATATTAATTCACCATTGGAAATTGCCTTGAATTTTTTATCAACAGTCAAAATGGTTTCAAATGTTGCTTTATCATTGGGGTAATCATAAATCGGTACCCAGTGATGGTTATCTGTGTCTTCACCTTGCGTCCAAGCTTGCCATGGCTTTTCTGGATAGACCGAATCAGGCTCTATAAAAAAAGTTCCTATTCGGGGATATGCTGTATAATCCAAACGAACTTTAACTGTATCATCCCAACCTATGGACTTATTCAAAGAGAGAAAAACTTTCTCCCCATGATGATTATATGAAATATCCTTCCCATTCAATCTCACACGATGAATCTCCATATCTTCCGCATCCAATTCGAATTCGGATAAAGAAGAATTAAGTGCACTTAGTGTGTGGGTTACATTTCCGGAAACAGACTTCTTCTCAAGGTCTACTGTTATATCTATCTTGATATGGTGAATATCCACATCCCGGTCTCGGGTACGCTGACTAGGCGCCTTATCATCCGCGCTGAACAAAAAGGTGCAAACTAAAAATAGAATAAGATTTTTCATGTTGGCCTCAATTAAACAGGCCTAGAACTTAGGCTGAGACTAAATAAATATTCACCGTCCATTTTCCAAATACTGAAAAGAAACATTAATGGAATATTGAGGGAAAATAATTTATGATTATCAGGTTATCTTTTTTATCTAAGTATCTTTAATGTAGTACTAATATTTTGATAAATTCTGTTAAGGATATTTGAATAATGACCAAGGTTTGGACCAAAATCAGGTAAAATAAAGATGGGTAAGAAAAAAACTTTAATTGTAATAATTACTATATCGTTTTTAGCGTTTTCGTGGATCGGCTACGTAACAATGAACCCAAATAAAACAAATCCAGGTATGGTTCGGTTTCTTTCATTAACCGACATTAATTCGATTGACCAATCTGAGCGTATTCGGTTAGGAGGGTTAGTTTCTCCGGGGACAATTCAAGTTTCAGAGAACAACTTGCTAGATTGTAATTTCAGATTAAGACAGGGTGAACTTACTGTTCTTGTACAATTTACGGGGACTCGCCCAGATCTTTTTAAGGATGAAGCAGAAGTCATCGTTGAAGGGAATTATCTAAATGGGATATTTAAAGCTGATCAACTTCAAACCAAATGTGCATCTCGATATGAGGGTGATTTGAAGGATGAATCAATTTATACTGCTGAATCTATATGATATCTATTTTTGGTAGTCTTTCCTTAAGCCTTGGGCTTGGGATGGCTGCCATCTGCATTTCCCTTTTATCTTTATTTCTGAAAAATAATGAATATAGATTTTTTATCGCAGGAAGCCGTGCAGCAATTGTTCTATCTGTCTTATCAATTCTAGCGACTTTTTTATTATTAAATGAATTGTTGGTCAGCAATTTTGATGTTAATTATGTAGCACATTATACTAGTTTAGAAACACCATTACTTTTTAAAGTTACAGCCCTTTGGGCGGGGCAAGCAGGTTCCCTCTTGTTTTGGCTTTTTATCCTTTCGGTATATACCTTGATTGTCATATTCCAATATAGGAATTCATTTACAAATTTGTTGCCGTGGGTAATATTTGTTATGGTGATTGTTCAGGCATTTTTTCTGATTTTGGTGATTTTTGTTGAAAATCCATTTGCACCAACAATCGCAGATTTTCAGGTTACCAATGGAAATGGTTTAAATCCACTTTTACAAAATCTGACTATGGCGATTCATCCACCAATGTTGTATTTAGGATATGTCGGGTTTACAGTTCCATTCGCATTTGCAATTGCTGCATTAATTACGAAAGATACAGGCTCAGTATGGATTCGATCGATTCGTCGGGGGGCCTTAATAGCCTGGTTATTCCAAAGTGCTGGGGTTATCCTAGGCGGCTGGTGGGCATATCATGAATTGGGCTGGGGTGGTTACTGGGCTTGGGACCCAGTTGAAAATGCATCATTTATGCCCTGGCTTACAGGAACAGCTTTTCTACATTCCATTATAATTCAGGAAAAAAAAGGAATGTTGAGAACATGGAATATGATTTTAATATTAACTACATTTATTCTTTGTATTTTCGGGACATTTTTGACCAGGAGCGGTATTATGTCATCCGTCCATTCTTTTGCAGTTTCGGATTTGGGACCTGTATTTCTTGGCTTTATTATTCTAATTCTTGTTTTTTGTATTACTCTCATTCTTATTCGGCTTCCAGTACTAAAAGCTAATAAAAAAATAGAATCTTTCTCATCTCGAGAAAGTGGGTTTCTATTTAATAATATGGTTTTTGGATTAATTTGCTTTTCAGTCTTTTGGGGAACAATATTCCCTGTTTTATCTGAAGCAGTAAAAGGTGAGAAGATTACAGTGGGAGCTCCTTTTTTCAATCAGGTGAACATTCCCCTTGGCTTGATATTGCTGTTTCTAACAGGTGTTGGGCCTTTATTGGTTTGGCGCCAAACATCAAAAAAAGCATTAATCCGAAATTTTTCTGCCCCAATATTTTCGGGAATTATCGTATTTATCATTTGTTTTTCTCTCGGAATTCGAAATACTACTATAATATCATTCCCGTTGATTGGTTTTGTAACCGCAGCTATAATAATTGAATTCCAACGTGGAATAAAATCAAGGGTAACACGATTTAATGAATCATTTATTAATGCACTATTAACTTTAATTTCAAAAAACAGATCGAGATATGGTGGATATATAGTCCATCTAGGAATTGTTTTTATGTTTATTGGATTTTCTGGAAAAGCATTCGATTCTGAAACCGAATTCGCCATTAAGCGAGGGGAGAGCAAAGAATTTGATGGCTATAATTTTGAATTGGTTTCAATTATTCCTGAAGAGCGTCCAAACCATATCGCCTGGATTGCAAATCTTAATGTATGGAATCTTAACCGTCAATTGATAACAACTGTTTTTCCCGAGAAACGTATATACTTTCACCGTCATCCCAACCCAGATAAACGGCAACCGCATAGTGAACTAGATATTTATTCCACATTTAATAAAGATATTTATACCATCTTTTCTGGAGTAGATATGGAAAAAGAAATCGCCTATTTGAAAGTTATGATAAACCCTCTTGTCTGGTGGGTCTGGTTTGGAGGGTATGTACTCATTTTTGGTACCTTAATCGCCCTATGGAACCCAAAGGAGAAAAACTGAACTTTTTCTGTTATTAAAAATAAAGTGTATGATATGGCATCTTTCAAATATATCCATTCACTTATTATTTATTAATCATCAGTACTCCACATGACCAAAACTCAAAATAACTTCAATGACCTAGGACCAAAGGAATGGCTCCCATTCCAAAAATCATTTACCGTTTTTGAAGATATGGATTCCCTTATGATTAAAAACCTTCGGTTCTTTACAAAAACCAGTCTTGTCCCCGCACCGAATATTGGATCCATTGGATCTAGTGATTTTCAACACAAGATTAAATCTAACATAAAAAAGATGGGTATTAATTATGGGAATAAACAAGATACCTTTGACTTCTTGGCTGTGGACCTTGTTGGGAAAAATATTGATTTAGAATCTGCCTTAAATTGGATTTTTCAATTTGCCCCTAAACTCAACTCTCGAAAATTCCTATGGATATTGTTACCCACAAATCATGTAAATGATAACGGGATTCCAGTCGCGTGGAGTTTGTCAGATCAATTAGCCGGTTATTTAACTAGAAAGGATGAAAAAATCATTTGTCTCCCCGATGGGAATACTTGGACATCTCTCTATTTTCGGAAAGACGAAAATTCTAAACTCATCCCACCAAAATCTATACAAACGAGCCAAAGACAAGCACCTCTTAAACTATATTCTTTATCTTTTAAAAGCTGGTTCATCTTGAAACCCAAACCCCGATCTAGAGACGAAATTCTGCATCCTGCTAAATATCCAGAAAACCTTGTTAATATGTATGCTCAAGAATTCACTAAAAAAGGAGATACAGTTTTTGATCCCATGTCCGGAACAGGAACCACGCAAGTTGAATCATTGAAATTGGGACGACATGCCTTTGGCATTGAGTTAAGTAAACTTTTCCATAGTATAGCTAGTAATAGATGTGATGAAATTTCTACAAAATGTGATTATTCAATATTTCTAGGTGATGCGCGTAACATTTCCTCATTTAATTTGCCTGAGTTGGATTATGTGATCACATCTCCTCCTTACTGGAACATGTTGAATATGAGAGGTGCAGAAGTCCAAGCTGCCCGAAAAGCAAAAGGACTTCAAACCAATTATTCAGATAATGATAATGATTTGGGAAACTTGGATGATTACCAAAGTTTTTTAGACATTCTAGTAGATATTTATGAAAAAACTATAGCCAGATTAAAAAATGGCGGTCACTTTACAATTGTAGTGAAAAATATCAAAAAGAAAGGCAATCATTATCCCTTAGCCTTTGATTTAACAAAACGTTTAGTCAATTTCATTCAACTAAAACATATTGGATTCTGGTGTCAAGATGATTTACAAATCGCACCTTACGGTTACAAACACACCTGGGTCAGCAATACATTCCACCATTATTGTCTAACATTTCAAAAGCCTTAATCTAATAATACTCCACATTTCATATTTTCTCTCAATCGAGGATATAAAGATAAAAATGATGAAAGTTCTTTTATGGCAATGCCCTTATTTTTAATCCGTGTTTTAAATATACCTTTTTGAAAGAGTTGCGGTTTCAAATCAATAAACCGAGAAAAATCTTTTTCCTGTGCTAATCCACATAAAATCAATTCCGGGTGAAAATTCAATTGATACGTAAATGGAATTCCATTTCCCAATTTTGTCATTTTGGACCAAAACCATTTTTCTTGATAGGGCTTTTCTTTTATTCCTGATGATTGAATCAATTTGATTAAAAATGCACTTTGATCATCTGATATTCCAATGGATACAAATGGTATCTTTCCTTTCCATCCCTTCATAAACGAGAATAAATAGCAAACAGATTCAGTCTCCGGAGCATGGAGACGACTATCTTTTTTGGACCATTGGTCCCAGCCCTCACGATTAGGAACCAATCCAGGCAAATTTAAATATTCTTCAGTTAAAAGAATGTCTCCATCATGTCGCAAAAAGTTATTTTTTATATCCCATTCTTCACGTCCAAGAATAAAATCCCGTTTATCCGGAAGATAAAAAGGTGTTTGACAATTTTCAGTTTTAACTGGGATCTCATTCAGATCACAGAAATGAAGGAAAATATTTTCTGATATTTTCCCTTTGGCAATATTTGTAATGCGGGATTGGATATCTATTAAGTTCATTCGATTGATAGTATAGGGAAGACTAATTATTGCATATCGGACAGATTCTGCCATAAGTCGGTCATAAATACTATTCTCAATTTGAATTCGAATTATTTGCTTCAACATATTCATTAAAATTACATGACAAATGGTGAAAATAAAAAAGGGGCTGAATAAGCCCCTTTTTTAAAAGATAATTAAGAATTATCCTAAATATCTGCGAAGATTCTTACTCCGTGACCTATGACGTAATCGCTGAATAGCTTTTTCCTTAATCTGACGAACACGTTCCCGAGTAAGGTCAAATTCTTCTCCAGTTTCATTCAATGTCATAGAACTATCAC
>CAXCBH010000089.1:0-6307 GCA_963980675.1 uncultured bacterium
TTCATTGAAAAAGATGATGCCGTTATTTTCCGCTCGTTCACGAGCAATGCGGATCACTTCTTCCTGATCGATTAATTTAGCCGCTTCATTTTCGGTCAAAATTTCCCGGGCTTCAGCTACGGTCATTTTTTTAGTACGAGTCGTTTTTGGCAATGAACCGGAAATCATATCCTTTATATTCATGCCAATATCTTCCATACCCATGGGACCAAAAATCTGCATCCCAATAGCTGGTTCATCCGAAACTTCAACATCAATCATTTTCTCTTCGAATTCACCTTTCTCCATTTTTTTGCGAATTCTTTCCCGCGTTCGTTCATGGCGTTCTTTCAATTCTTTGGATTGTTTGGGATCATTTTTGTGGCCATCGGGAAACAAAATATCGAGAATACGTTCATTGGCAAGAAGTTCAGCCATCTCAATTACTTCATCTTCTTTCTCTCGTTCCACCATAGTCACGGCTGTATCCATTAAGTCCCGGATCATAGACTCCACGTCTCTGCCAACGTATCCTACTTCTGTGAATTTGCTAGCTTCCACTTTGATAAAAGGAGCATTGGAAAGGGATGCGAGCCGTCTGGCGATTTCTGTTTTCCCAACACCTGTTGGGCCGATCATGATAATATTATTCGGCATGATTTCATCCCGTAGTTTTCCTTCTACCTGCTGTCGTCGCCATCGATTTCTAAGCGCAATCGCTACGGCTTTTTTTGCATTCTTTTGGCTAACAATATACCGATCCAATTTCTTTACAATTTGCCGAGGTGTTAATGGTTTCATGAAATCTCCAAAACGGTAATAGTATCGTTTGTATAAATACAGAGATCAGCAGCAATTTTCAATGATTCTTCCGCAATTTTTTTGGCGGAATATTTTGTTGATTTCAAAAATGCCAATGCTGCTGATTGAGCAAAACCACCTCCAGAACCGATGGCAACAACAGCACCATCTGGCTCAATCACATTTCCGTCACCGGAAATAATAAAACTGTATTTTTTATCCATAACAACAAGCATTGCATCAAGATGACGCAAGATTTTATCTGTTCGCCATTCTTTTGCCAATTCTACGATAGCCCGTTTCATATCTCCTTCATATTGATCCAATTTTTGTTCAAACTTTTCAAAGAGAGTAAGCGCATCAGCAGCAGCACCAGCAAACCCGCCAAGCACACCACCTTTCGCTGTCTCAAATTCTCTTACTTTGACTGCTTTTTGTTTAAAAGCCATATCTCCAAATGTGACTTGCCCGTCACCAGCCATGGCCACTTTTTTCTTATGTCGAACACCTATAATGGTGGTTGATCTGATATCTATTTTCATTTTTAAACATTAACCTTTCGAAGGTTTAAACCTTCGAAAGGTTAATTCATCCTCTTTACTGGGTTAATGCCTTGAATAATTTTGAATCGCCTGGTAAAACCAGTGTGGTTTTTTTATCAATCACTTTCTCATAGGTTTCAAGTGTTCGTAAGCACTCATAAAATTCCGGATCTTTTGAAAAAGAAGTAGCATAAATATCCAAAGCTTCTGCTTCACCCTCTCCACGAATTTGTTGTGCAGTTTTATAGGCTTCCGCAAGAATTACCGTCTTATCGCGATCTGTTGCCGCACGGATCTTTTGGGCTTCTTCTTCTCCCTCTGACCGGAATTTGTTTGCCTGGCGTTTCCGTTCTGCTTCCATTCGCGCATAAATAGATGCTTCATTCTCCTGAGGTAAATCTACCCGACGAATCCTCACATCAATCACTTCTATTCCATACTTACTCGTTTCTTCATTACTGGCTATGGTAACCTTTTCCATAATGAGTTCACGTGTTTCAGTAATGATCTCAGCCATATCATGGTTTCCCAATTCCTGCCGTAGTTCAGAATAGACAATATCATCTAATCGTGTTTTGGCTGTTGGTATCGCTCTTACCGTTTGGAGAAATAGTAAAGGATCCACAATCCGCCAGCGGACATAATTATCAATAATAAGTGATTTTTTGTCTCTGCTCAATATTTCTTCTGGAGGGACATCGTACTCTAATAATCGTTTATCAAAAGAATTCGAGACCTGAATTGGTGCAGGGAATTTGAAGTTTAATCCGGGATCGGTGATAGTTTGGACTGGTTTACCAAATTGAAGAATGACAATTTGTTCTGTCTCATCTACCACGATGATGGTGGATAAAACGAATAATATAATGAGTGTAAATATCGCAATAGAAAAGCGTTTCATTATTTTTTCCCTCCTTTTCCAGGATTCAAATTCAATAAGTTTAACATATTTCCACTATCCTTATCTGGAACAATTATTTTTTCAATATCAGGTAATACCCTTTCCATAGTTTCTAAATACAATCGTTTTTGAGTAATACTTTTTGCTTTTCTGTATTCTTTCAAAATGGTTGTGAATTTTGCAGCATCACCTTCTGAACGTTTAATTCGAGATTCTCTAAATCCTTCCGCATCACGAATCATCGCTTCTGCTTCACCACGAGCTTTAGGTATAATATCATTTCGGTATCCTTCGGCTTGATTAACCATTCTATTTTTATCCTCTTTTGCGGATCCTCAATCTTTAAATGCACCAATCACTTCTTTTGGTGGAGACACATCTTGTAACTGTACGGCCACTACATGGATTCCCGATTCATATTTGTCTAAAATCAATTGCAGTTGGATTTTAGTCCCTTCTTGAATCTTGAATTTTCCAGTGGTTAATGTTTCATCAATCTTATTCCGACCCACAACTGTGCGCAAACTAGCTTCTGCCGCTTCCCGGACTGTCAATTCCGGCTCAACAATCTTAAATAGGTAGGCCACCGGATCTTTAATCTTGTACTGAACAATCATTTCAGCATCGACGATATTTTCATCACCCGTGAGCATGAGGCTTTCTTTTTCCACAGTGCGGTATTGACCATTTCGAAGTGTGCGAAATCCAATTTCAATCCGTTTTACTTCCGTAACTGCTGGCGTATTCACCTGCTCGATTGGATAAGGGAAATGATAATTCAATCCAGATTGGGCCACCCGAGTATATTCACCGAATGTTCGGACAACCCCCACTTCATCCGGACCCACCATGTACACGCCGGTAAATAACCATAGTGCCAATGCTGCTGCCAAAAGTGGCATTATTTTAAAATTAAATTCAGGGATCTCAACTTCCTGATCCCCAAACATTACACGTCGCGTTGCCATAACTACTCCTTTTATATTTGTTTTCTTAATCTTGCCACGGGATAGCCCATCTGATCCCGATATTTTGCTACAGTTCTCCTGGCTAATGTATAACCATCCTTGGCTAATTCAACAACCAGAATATCATCACTCAATGGTTTATATTTATCTTCAGCTTGAATGATTTTTTTTAAAGCACATTTTATAATGAATGTTCCCAAAATGCGGCCGTCACTTAATTCAATGGAATCAGTAAAATAATGTTTCAGTTCAAAAATACCATAGGGAGTATCAACAAATTTCCCCCTTGTAGAGCGACTGATAGTAGAAATATCCATCTTGATCTTATCCGCCACATCCTGAAGCTTTAAAGGACGAAGAAAATCCATATTTCCTGCAAACCATTCTGGTTGAAATAAAATGATGGACCGCATCACATTCACCATGGTAATCCGTCTCTGATGGACCGCTTCAATAAACCAATTTGCTGAATCCATTTTTTCTTTGATAAATTTCTTTGCTTCACTATTGAAACTACCATTCTCCAAATTATCTTCATACGCCTGGCTGATTCGCAATTCTGGAAGACCACCATCGTTGGTGGTAATGACCCAATCATCTCCGTCTTCTCGAATAATTACATCAGGAATAACCGTTTGAAATTTATCACTATACCCTTCACCAGGCCGTGGGTTCAAATGAGAAATATGTTCTACCGCATCATGTAATTCTTCTGTCGTACAGTCTAAACGATCACGAATCTTGTCATAACGTTTATGCATAAAATCATCAAAACAAGTATGAATAATCCTGTGAGGCAGGGACCCTTCTTCATTTTCTAATTGGATCATGAGACATTCTTCCAAATCTCTGGATCCAATTCCTTTCGGCTCCAATCGCTGAATCTTATGAAGGATAGGTGCAATCTCTTCTTCCAATAATTCATACCGATCCGCAATTAAGATTAAATCTGTATCTAGGTAGCCACGCTCATTTGTATTCCATAAGATCTCTTCAGCAATTTCCCGCTCATGCTCATCCATTTTTGTATCCTGGAGTTGATCAATCATATTTTCGATCAGTGTGTGCCGATCCGGGAGCGGCATGTCCTTTTTTTCTTCAGAAAAATAATAGGTAGATTCATCGCTGTACATATCTTCCAGTGAAACATCCATATCATCAACTGCCGTTTCTTCCTTGACCTCCTCCTGCGACTCTTCCGGTTCAACTTGTTCCAACAATGGGTTTTGTTCTAATTCTGAAAGAATTGCCTGTTCAAGATTCACCGTATTCAACTGGAGTAAGCGAGCCTGCAAAACTTGTCTTGGGGCAAGTTTTTGTTTTTGAGTTTGGAGTTGTCTTAAGGATGTTGCCATTAGTTTAGCCTAAATTTTTCTCCAAGGTAAAGCCGCCTAGCTTCTTCATCATTTGCGAGAGATTCAGATGTGCCAGACTTTAATATTTGTCCGTCAAATAATAGGTAGGAACGATCAGTTATTGAAAGTGTTTCTCGCACATTGTGGTCTGTTATTAATACACCAATTTCTTTTTCTTTTAAGGAGTGAACAATTCCTTGAATTTCTTCTACGGCAATTGGGTCAACACCTGCAAAAGGTTCATCCAATAAAATAAAGTCGGGGTCCATGCACAAACTACGTGCAATCTCTACTCTACGTCGTTCACCGCCAGACAATGTACTTCCTTTACTTTTTGCCAAATGAGATACGGATAAATCTTCTAATAAACGATTCTTTTTTTCTAATTGATCATTTTTAGAAAGACCTTCTATCATTTCTAAAACTAATAACAAATTATCTTCTACTGAAAGTTTACCAAAAATAGATGGCTCTTGTGCTAAATAGCCAATTCCTTTCCTTGCTCGCTTGTACATGGCTTTTTGGGTAATATCTGTTTTATCCAAAAATACATATCCTTTGCTTGGTTTAATCATGCCAGTAATCATATAGAATGTTGTGGTTTTTCCTGCACCATTTGGCCCCAACAATCCTACAATTTCGCCACGATCTACAGATACATCCACATCTCGAACCACCATACGTTTACCGTATTGCTTGTACAGTCCTTTTGTGCTCAAAGTATTATGACGATCCCTCATTCCAATTCCCTGCCTGTCACACCTGACGGGCTCAATATTTTCCAATTCTTCATATCCGAGTCTGACTCAAATCCTACCCCATACAAAGTGTCTTTTTCCAAAGTGGTAATCATAATATTATCTTTTGTATGAAGTTTCTCATCTTTGGAATTCCAAGTTAATGTTTCAGAATAAAGCGTGATTCCACTATCCGATACAGCAACCACATTCCCCATTGCCTTCATATCGTTGGATGCTTGGTCAACTTCCGCAGTTTTTGATGTAAGTACAGATGTGTGTTGTTCCTTTTCATTAAAAAAATCTACCATGACACTACTATCTAATAGAACAAATTCTTTTTCATTATATTTTTCTAAATGACCCGAACGAACTTTAGCCCGGATTAAACCTTCACTGGTCAAAACAATCGTCACGCCCCAACTTTCCTGATCAGGCATCCCATCACGAGATGGCATTTCTAAAATAGGCTCGCGGGCGCAGGATGAAACAAAAATCAGTAAAATAAATAAAAACAGTCGCATGGACTTAAATCAGTTTATTATTTCTATAAATTGGTAATGCTTTAGATGAAAAACTATAATTACCACAAGTTACATGATTAAACATTGTTCTTATTCCTCTAACCATTAACCTTAACTATTTATGACCTTCTCTTTCATTCTTTGCATTACAATATCTGTTTCTCCCTTTTCTTCAATAATCCAGGCCACTGCTTCACGGAAAGCACCATATCCGCCCGAAATCTTGGTAGTGTATTTAGTGATGGCTTTTACTTCAGGTGCTGCATTGGCAACTGCAATGGGGACGCCTACTATTTCCATAACAGGGATATCAATAAGATCGTCACCAATATATGCAATTTCAGAATCATCAAGATTATATTTTTCTTTTAATGCTTCATAAGCGGGAAGTTTATTCAAGGAACCATTATAAACATCTTCAATCTTCAACTCTTTAGCCCTATGCTCTGTAGCAGGAGAATATCTCCCTGAAATAAGGGCAATCTTTAAATCGGCTGCAC
>CAXCBH010000090.1:0-6301 GCA_963980675.1 uncultured bacterium
AGAAACGTTTTTCCGGTACCTGCAGGACCTATACAGAAGACCACATCATTTTTACGAACTATTTTTACATAAGCTTCCTGACCCTTTGTTTTCGGTACTATTGCACCTTTATTACCATAATGGATTACAATTTCTGGTACTCGTATTTCACCATTTGAATTTTCATTGTCCAAGGTAATAAGGGCAATAAGATTTTGTACATCTCTTACGGTAAGACTACCTTTTTCTGAAAGAGTTTCCATCATTTCATGGAGAATTTGGTGGATATGTTCAACATCAGGGTTTTCTCCCCGAATCTTGATCGTTTCACCTCGGGCAATAATGGTTGCAGGAATTGCTGCTTCGATGAGTTTTATATGGGTATCAGCCACACCTAGCAATGCTATGGGCTCAAGCGTTTTTAGTTCAATGACCTTTTCCATATTCCAATGTAGGCTGTAATTTCATCCCTCGAAATTTAGGCTAAAGGACCCTTCATAACTTGAAACAAAAATACATTCTATATTCTATTATATTTTTAGGATTCATTTTACTGGATTGTGCCGGCACCCAGCAAGATTCGATTGCCAAAACTCAAAATGTAGAATTTCTGATTGAGCAAGGAGAATTATTTTGGCAACAGAGATCAGACTCTTTAACCCTGAAAAAAGCTGAACATTTTATCAGTCTTGCCTGTCAACAACGTCCCGGCCAATTCGATATCGCTATTTTATATGCACAAATTCTGTACACCCGTGGATTATTTTTTGAAAAAGATGGTGAGACCCAGAATAGTTTATTTTTACAGGCAAGCCAACTTTGTCAAGATGCAGTATTAAATCACCAGGATTTTTCTGTGATCTATAATAATGCTCAAGGTGACAGCACCTTTAAAATGCTTACTGCAATAGCAGAGGTACCTATTTCTGTTGTTCCCGGTTTATTCTGGTGGGCCACAAATCTGGCACGATATCTAAATACAAGACCAGTAATCGAACGATTAAACCATCGGGAGATATTAGAGGTTTTGATGCATCGAATCTTGTCATTGGAGCCAGGTTTTTTTTATAGCGGCCCTTATCGGTTCTTTGGATCTTTTTATACCCGAATTCCTGGGATAGAATTATCCCAATCAGAAACCTATTTTAATCAGGCACTCTCTGCTAATCCGAATTACCTCGGCAATGCGGTTCATATGGCAGAATTCTATCACCAAAAAGCAGGAAATCGAGAACAGTTCCATAAAATGCTTACTGATGTAGTAAAGGCTGATTTTTCAGCCAACCCCGATGTTATAGCAGAAAACTTATTTTATCAGGATCGCGCTCGATGGCTCCTTTCTAAAGAATCTTCTTTGTTTGAATAATATATCGCACATTTACACAATGAAGATCGGATAGTTTTCTTTAAAAATGATGGAAAATAGATTATTAATTCCAAGATCATTTCGACAAACACAAGAAACAAAGTAAGTGACTGAAACAATTTACTCCTGTGGTTGTTTTATGGTCTTGATGGCTCTAATTTCGATTAAACTTGATAAGGAACTCTCAAATGAATATACATTATACTATTCATAAATTTATGGCTACCAAACTTATAACTTTCTCTCCTGATACTCCAATTGAAACAGCCATTGAGTCTTTTTTAACTCATAAAATATCTGGGGCACCTGTTGTAGATGCTGCGGGTAAGTTGGCAGGGATCCTTTCTGAGAAAGATTGTATGAAAACTCTCTTTGAGGCTTCCTATTACAATAATCTTGGTGGATATGTGAAAGAATATATGTCTACAGAGATTACTACCATTGACGTGAATGATACCCTTTCAAATGTGGCTGATAGTTTCATGAAATCCCGATTTAGAAGATTCCCTATCTTAGAAGGAGACAAATTGGTGGGACAAATCAGCCGACGAGATGTATTGCGTGCCATTCATCAACTGTCAAATGAGGAACAATCATCATGAAAATATCACGGATTTTTATTTTATCCGGACTATTGCTAGCAGGCTCAAATGATGCCCTATCCAAGGCATCCGCTGCAATGAAAGCTGGAATGTACAGGGAAGCTTTAGGACATATTTCTGTTTCTCAACAAAGTGATATAACCAATCCAGATATCTATCGCATGAAAGCTTTACTTCATGAAGCCTTGGATGAACCCAATCATGCGTTGATAGCATGGCAATATTGCTTAAAATATTCTAAAAATGAAAATTTAAGTAGTGAAGCCAAGATGCACATCCAAAGCTTGAGCCAGGAATGATAAAACCATTTATTTCTATTTCAATAATTTTCTTATTTGCTTCCTGTTGGAACGGCCCCGCAGTGAATGAGAGTTATGATTTTACCAATGTGAGTTACATCAAAATTATCCCAGTTAATGATCATGCCTATATTTCCGGCTCTGGTGAAATGGTTGAAACTAGTCTTTCCCATAGTTTCCTTAAATATGGATTTAATGTAAATGAATTATCAAGTGATTTTCCCACTATAACCCTTGGAAATGGAGGAAAAACCCTTGAACTCTCTTGCATTATTACGGAATTCACTGATTCAGAAATAATTGTTGTTCCTTATCGATACGAAGACCATGGTTCTACAACCACAACTGTGAGCCAATCCGCTTCAGCCGATGCAGACACAGATAATGCAAAAACATCATCATCCACAACTACCAAAACTGATGGTGGTGCAATTTCTTCTGGGAGCAAAGTGAATTATACAAGTGCCAGAGTTGGGATTATGCTAAAAATGATTGATGCAGATTCTGAGGCACTAGTGTGGTCCAATTCCTATTGGTACAGCAGTCTTGAACTCCACCGTGCCATGGAAATCTGTGTTAGGAATGGGGTGAATCAGATGAGGAAGTTGTTTCAATAATTATCTAAATTCCTTTATAAATTCATATCCACTCGATATGGAAATTCTCATTTTATTCTACCCCTAAACTTCACTTTGGATAGAGAGATTATTGGTATACATTTTATTTTTGGTTTAATACTCAATTCTTTACTTCCTTTTATTAAAATTGATAATGAATCAAGCCAAAATCTCATTTAAATCCGCTCTCACTCCCATTATATTCCTCATTGTATTGGTGGTTTATGGATTAATCCTTCGCCCTCAATTTTTGGGACAAGATGCGCTGCCTCTGGAGATTACTTTTATCCTTGCAGCAATCATTACTATTATTCAATTGGTATGGATGGGTCATTCATGGATAGAGATACAGAAATCAATCGTGAAAAAACTGGCCAGTGCTATGCCTGCATGGTTCATTATTTTTTCAATCGGTATCCTTATTTCCAGCTGGATTGTTTCCGGCACCATTCCCATGCTAGTCTATTACGGAATTATAATTATTCATCCGTCTTATATTTATTTCTTTGCATTCATTGTGCCTATTATTTTTTCCACTATGACAGGCACTTCCTGGGGATCGGTCGGGACAGTGGGAATCGTGATTGTGGGTATTGCAACTGTATTGGGTGCGAACCTTGGTATCACGGTAGGTGCTATTGTCGGTGGTGCGTTTTTTGGCGATAAAATGTCCCCCCTATCTGATACAACCAATATTGCTGCCATGGCTACCGAAGTGGATTTGTATGATCATATTCATTCCATGACTTATACCACCCTCCCTTCAGCTCTAATTGCTGCCATTATTTATGTCGTGCTTGGGTTCATCTATCCTCCTCTTTCTCAAAATCTGGAGACACTCTCAACTTTGGCATTTTTAAACGGTCTTAAATCCATTTTTACATTTAATATTTTATTGGTGATTCCACCATTGGTGGTATTGATTGGCTCTTTGAAAAGAATGCCCACTTTACCAGTGATGTTTATATCCATTGGTGGCGCTTCCTTTTTGGCACTGGTAATCCAACCGTTTTCTCTGGAACAAATTATAGCGTCTCTCCATAAAGGGTTTCATACTGACATGGCACCCTGGGCCACATCGCTCCCTTTGGAAGTGATGGAACTGGTTAACCGTGGCGGATTGTATTATTTAGCTGAAGCGGTGATTACCGCCATGATTATTTTTATTTTTATTGGTGCTATGGATCACATTAATGCGATGCCGATAGTAATTAACAAAGTATTTGGATTTGCTCAATCAAGATCTGCTACCATACTTTCCACATTGGTGGCTACTGCTTTTACCAATGCCATAACATCTAACCAATATGCCACCACGTTTATCGTGGGCGATGCGTTTAAAACAAAATTTGATCAACTCAAAATTCACCGGAAAGTTCTATCCAGATCGCTTGAAGATACTGGTACTATGCTTGAAAGTATTGTGCCCTGGACGCCCACTGCCCTATTTATTGTTATGACCTTGGGCGTGCCTGTTTCAGAATATTGGCATTGGCAATTTTTATCGTTAATCAATTTCATGATCGCTCCTGCTTTGGCTATAGCTGGGATTGGATGTTTTTATAATGAAAAGAATTCATTATGAGATTGGAAACAGAAGACCGTTTCGCAAAAGCCAATAGAATAAATGATTTTTTAGATTCTTTGATTTGAATCCCCAACTCATCCAACTGGGTGGCGCTCACATTGTTTGGACTTTCATCCATGAGAGATGTCGCTGATGTAGTTTTGGGAAAAGCGATTACATCACGAATATTTTCAGTTCCAGCTAAGAGCATAACTAACCGATCAAACCCAAAAGCGATGCCACCATGGGGTGGTGCGCCATAGGTCAAGGCTTCCACTAAAAATCCAAATTTTTCAACTGCTTCTTCACGACTTAATCCTAATAAAGAGAATACTTTTTCTTGAACTTTTGGTGAATGAATTCGAATGGAGCCACCAGCTATCTCATATCCATTTAAGGTTAAATCATAGCCACGGCTCAAAGTGTTGGATGGATCCGAATCTAACATTTCAATATCTGATTCTCTCGGTGCTGTAAACGGATGATGCATGGCAATAAAACGATCAGCATCTTTATCATATTCAAACATAGGGAATTCTGTAACCCAAACCGGTTTAAAATCATCTTTGTTTGTTAAGGCTTCACGCTTCGCTATTTCCACGCGAAGATGGCCTAGTGCATTGAGAACAATCGATGAATAATCACCAATCATGAATAATATATCTCCATCATTCACACTCAATTTTTCAAACATGGTCTTCTGAAGATTTTCGGAGAAAAATTTGGAAATTCCGCCTATGAATGTGCCCTTTTCCTTTTTCATCCATGCCAAACCTTTCGCCTTGTATTTTTTGACAAAATCTGTTAACTCATCAATATTTTTTCTGGAATATTTGGCACCACCTTCGATAATGATTCCTTTCACTTTTTCAGCTGATTTGAATGCATTGAAATCAGAAGCATCGGTGAAATCTTTCACATCCTGGAGCTGCATCCCATAACGAAGATCCGGTTTGTCAGAGCCATAAATTTCCATGGCGTCCGCATAAGTTAGTCTTGGGAAAGGATCCGGTAGATCAATATCTCGTACTGATTTAAATACATGGCGAGTCAATCCTTCCATGTAAGAAAAAATATCTTCCTCATCAATGAATGACATTTCAATATCTATCTGAGTGAATTCAGGCTGGCGGTCAGCACGAAGGTCTTCATCCCGAAAACATTTTACAATTTGGAAATACCTGTCGTAGTTGGCAATCATAAGGATCTGTTTATAGATCTGGGGCGACTGGGGCAATGCATAAAATTTGCCTTGATGAATCCGGCTGGGGACTAAATAATCTCGAGCGCCTTCCGGTGTGGATTTCATTAAAACCGGCGTTTCAATTTCTACAAATTCCAATCCTGATAAATAACTACGGACGGCTTGGTAGGTTTCATGGCGGATAAGTATATTTTTCTGAAGTTCTTCCATCCTGAGTTCAAGATAGCGATATTTCAGTCGAAGGTTTTCCTCCGCATTATCTCGGTCTGACAGGACGAATGGAAGCGGCGCTGCTTCATTCAGCATCACGTATTCTGAAACAAGAACTTCAATTTCACCTGTATCCATATTTGGATTTACAGCAGATTCTACACGATCTCTCACCGTTCCTTGAACGGAAAGTACATCTTCCATTGATAATTTTTTTACTGCTTCAAAATCACCGGAGAATGAATCAGCGTCAAAGACGATCTGTGTTTTGCCATAGCGGTGACGGAGATCTACAAAAACCACCTGTCCATGGAGCCGAACTGAATTGACCCAACCGTTTAGATTAATTGTTACACCAACATTGGATTTCCGAAGTTGTCCGCAGGTATGAGACCTTTTATACATATCTGAATTTATTAGATTTTTTATATTTAGTTCATAAACAAAAAACTCGAAA
>CAXCBH010000091.1:0-6238 GCA_963980675.1 uncultured bacterium
CCTTTCAAAACATTACTTGGTCACGCCTTGGTCAAAGATGAAACAGGACGGGATATGCACAAAAGTTGGGGCAATGCAATCTGGTTCGATGACGCGGCAGAAAAAATGGGTGTGGACGTGATGCGTTGGATGTACGCTTTGCAGAATATTGAGCATAATCTTTTGTTTGGTTATGGCCCTGCGGATGAAGTCCGGAAAAAATTAATCACATTATGGAATATTTATTCTTTTTACGCCACATATGCTTCCGTAGATGGTTTTGATCCAAATGTACATCCGTTAAAAAAATCCTCATTAACAATTTTGGATAAATGGGTCTTAGCGAAGACTCATTTGCTTATCAAGGATGCCCAGAAATCGATGGATTTATTTCGGGTTGATGAATTTATGAAATCTTTTGATGCATACTTGGAAGATCTATCGAATTGGTATATTCGCAGGAACCGGCGTCGTTTTTGGAAATCTGAAGATGACAACGATAAAAATGCGGCTTATGCCACGCTTTATAATGTACTCACTCACACAATTAAATTGGCTGGCCCGGTTCTTCCATTTGTATCAGAAACTATATACCAAAATTTGGTACGAAATTCTGAAATAGAAGCAGTAGAATCACTACATCTTTGTGATTATCCAAAACCAGATGAATCCTGGATCGATCTTGATTTGATAGCCAATGTTGATTCCCTAAAAAAATTGGTGGAATTGGGGCGGTCTGCCAGGAATCAATCCAACCAGAAAATTCGTCAACCTTTATCAAAAGTATCTTTTGCAGTTGAAAACGATCAAATCGCACTATTTATTATGAAGAACCAAGATGTTGTTTTGGATGAACTCAATGTGAAATCAATTGAACGAATTACAGAAGCAGATCAACTTATTTCTTATAGGATAAAACCAAATCTTCGAACATTGGGACAAAAATATGGAAAAGGATTGGCAGAGATCAAGATTCTTCTTGAAAAGAGTGATCCCATTGATTTGGTAGAAATTATCCAATCCACAGGAGAAATAAATCTAAAAAATGGCGAGTATTCTTTAACCCGGGATGATATCTTCATTGAAACTAAAGCCGAAGAAGGATTTGCCGCAGCCAGTGATAGTGGACTCACAGTTGGATTATCGTTAGAATTGACAGAAGATTTGATTATGGAGGGTATTGTGAGGGATGTGGTTCGGTCGGTACAAAACATGAGAAAAGATGCTGGGTTTGCTGTAGAAGACCGTATAGAAATCTCTTGGGATTTAGATGGGAAAATCGACGATGCTGTGGGTAAATTTAGTACCTACTTTCGGAATGAAACTTTGACAAATAATATTTCAGAAAAAATTGAAAATGCGGATTATTCAGGATCTTTTGAAATAAATGAAAAAATGTTTATTATAGATTTAAAAAAAATATAAAAAGGATAGAAAAATGCCATTAAAATCATATTCTAAAACGAAACTCGAAAAATTTAAAAAGAGTATTCAGGGCAGACTCAATGATGTTGCTCATGAAATGGACGATATCAAGGATACGCTTGACACCAATACTCGTGGTAATTCAGGAATGGCTCAGGATGCTGTTTATAGTTTGCACATGGCAGATGCAGGCACAGATTCCTACGAACGAGAAAAAGGATTTCATTTCATGAATCGTGGGACTGATTATCATAAATCCCTTACCAAAGCATTGGAAAGAATCACTGACGGTTCTTTCGGTATATGCACTATTTGCGATGAATTGATTCCTGAAGAACGGATGATGGAAGTTCCCAACGCAACAAAATGCGTTCAATGTAAAGAAAAAGAAAAACTGAATCTGGCTTAATCTGTCATGAGCCTTTTAGGGCTAATCATAGCCGTCGTTTCTTTAGACTTATGGTCTAAATGGGCGATTAAATCATCCTTCAAACTTTACCAATCAAAACCTATTATACAGGATTTCTTTCATTTGACCTATGTGACAAATGATGGCATGGCATTTGGTTTATCTTTTCCTGGTGGGAAATTTTTTCTCCTTTCCCTTATACTATTATTGACTGCATTCATTATTGGATTTCTATGGAAAGAAAGGAATGGCCATCCTCTAGCCAAATATGGTCTAGCTTTAATTCTTTCTGGAGCAATCGGAAATCTTGTTGATCGTATAATCAATGGAAGTGTGGTGGATTTTCTTGATTTTATGATTGGTAACTTTCATTGGTATATTTTTAATGTAGCCGACTCTGCTGTGACGGTTGGTATGGTCCTTTTCATTTATCACTCTATTATATTGGAAAAAAAAGAATCTATTAAAAATTCTCTACCTTGATCAGTTTTCATATTCAGCATTCCGAAGTGGTTGGACTTCGGTTAGACAAGTATTTGGTTTCCCAAATGCCTGATTACTCCCGTTCAAGAATACAATCTTGGATCAGGTCAAGTAATGTTCTGGTGAATGGACTTAACCGAAAAACCGGTTACACACTTGAACTCAATGATATAATAAATGTGAATCCACAAGAAATTGTTGAACTCAATTCTAATTTGATTCCTGAAAAGATGGATCTAGACATTCTTTTTGAGGATGAAGAAATCGTTATTATCAATAAGCCCGCTGGATTAGTGGTCCATCCCGGAACAGGGAATTCAACTGGAACTTTGGTAAATGGTCTTGTTGATCATTTCAGTTCCTTATCCGACTTAAATGGTCAAATTCGTCCCGGTATTGTGCATCGGTTAGACGCAAACACTTCAGGGATTATGGTTATTGCAAAAACGAATCTGGCACATGCGAATCTGGCAAATCAGTTTCTTAATCGACAGGTTAAGAAAAAATATACCGCATTAACTTGGGGACTTTGGACAGAAAATACCGGTGAAATAGATCAACCTATTTCTAGAAAAAAGAAAGATCCCACATCATATACGGTTTCGGAAGATGGGAAATCATCCATTACAAAATATAAAGTGGAAAAGAAATTCAGACATTTATCCGAAGTATCATTTTACCCAAAAACAGGGAGAACGCATCAGATTAGGGTTCATGCTACTTATTTGGGATACCCGATTTTTGGCGATATGAAATATGGAGGAGGTTTTTCAAAAACTCGAGGATTCCTTCCAGAGTTCACCAATTATTATAAAAAGAAAATGAAAATTTTTAACCGTCATGCTCTCCATGCAACTCAGTTGGAATTCACACATCCAACAACTAAATTACCAGTGATATTTGAGTCAACATTACCGTCAGATTTTTTTAATCTAATGAATTCAATTGAATCATTTTATGATGAATAATGGCACAGAAACCCTAAAAGAATTCCTGAATTATATCCAATTTGAACGCGGATATTCTGCACATACGGTTACTGCGTATCAATACGACTTGGAAAAATTTTTGAATTTTATATATCAGTATGACTCAATTATTCTAAAAGATTTTGGAAAAATTGACCGACAAGCAATACGTCATTTCTTGGGGAAAGAATACGAAGAAGGTAATTCTGCCAAAACAGTGGCTCGAAGACTTGCTTCCATAAAATCACTCTTTAGATACTTGGTTCAGACAGAAGTGATAACTGACAACCCTGCAATGCATGTTAGCTCTCCAAAAATTGAAAAAAGATTACCAATTGTAATACAACAAAAACGCATTGAATCATTGATGAAACAACCTAAGATACAAGATGGTAAAATAAAGAAAGAGAATAAAAAAAGTAGAAAGGGTTCTAGGAAAAGGTTGCTAAGGAATACAGCAATTTTAGAATTATTCTATGCTACAGGAATTAGACTAAGTGAACTAGTTAATCTCAATATCGGTTCTATCAATCAAAATGAAATGTTATTAAAAGTTATGGGAAAAGGGAAAAAGGAAAGAATTGTTCCTTTTGGAAAACCAGCAAAAATTGCATTAATAGCTTACTTAAAAAAGAGAAATCTCAATTTTCAATCATCACCTAAAATACCATTATTCTGCAGTTGGCATGAAAATAGAATTGGAGTTAGAAGAGTACAAGTAATTTTAGAGGATTATTTAGCAGTAGTTTTAGGATCTGAAGACAATTATTCTAGGGAGGGAGCAAATCCTCATACATTAAGGCATTCTTTTGCCACTCATCTTATTGAAGAAAACGTTGATATCAGATTGATCCAAGAATTATTAGGTCATAGCAGTCTCTCATCAACTCAGATTTATACGAAAGTAAATCCAAAAAAATTGAAAGAGATTTATGAGGGTGCACATCCACATGGATAGAATGAGGAATAATAACTAATGAAAATTTCAGGAAATGACCTGGGGTTAGCTAAACTCGGATTATTGGATTTAACAAATGTTCATAGGAATATTTCCGTTGAATCCATGGTGGCCGATATTGTAGGTAATGGTGAGGGCGTTATTGGACTTCGGGGCGCTGCCATGGTGGATACAGGTATTTATACAGGTCGTTCACCTAATGATAAATACATTGTGGATGAGCCTAGTTCTAATGAAAAGATATGGTGGGGGCCGGTGAATCGTAAAGTTTCTGCAGAAGTATTTGATGGACTTTATAATAAAGTTGTGAACTATTATAACAGGTCAGATGATTCAAAAACATATATTTTTGATGGTTTTGCCGGTGCAGACCCAACCTATTCATTGAATGTCCGGATCATTGCAAAAAAAGCATGGCAGGCTCATTTTGGCCATAATATGTTCATTCGTCCGGAAGGTGGCGAACTAGATAATTTTAACCCAGAATTCACTATTATTAATGCATCGGATGTTTCCAACAAAGATTTCAAAACATTAGGAATGAATTCTGAAACATTTATTTTATTTCATCTTGAGAGACGGCTTGCCATTATTGGTGGAACAGAATATGGCGGTGAAATGAAGAAGGGTATTTTTTCAGTTCTTCACTATTTATTACCACAGCGGGGAGTTTTATCCATGCATTGTTCCGCAAATGTATATATGGATGGTAGTAACCCTTCTATATTCTTTGGTCTATCCGGTACTGGAAAAACCACATTGTCTACTGATCCGGTTCGCCCGCTCATAGGAGATGATGAACATGGTTGGTCTGATGATGGCATCTTCAATTTTGAAGGTGGCTGTTATGCAAAAGTCATCAACCTGAATAAGGATGAAGAGCCGGATATTTATAATGCAATCCGGGAAGGTGCATTACTGGAAAATGTCGTTTATGATGAAGAAACCAAGGTCATTGATTTTACTGATGGGGCTAAAACAGAAAATACACGCGTTTCATATCCATTAAATCATATTGATAATTCTGTATATGGACAGGGAAAACCCAGTGTTGCAGGTCATCCAGAAAAGATCATCTTTCTAACATGTGATGCCTATGGTGTTTTGCCACCAGTGGCAAAATTATCATCTGACCAAGCCATGTATCATTTCATCAGCGGATATACGGCAAAAGTAGCAGGTACAGAGCGAGGAATTACAGAACCAACTGCTACTTTTTCTCCCTGTTTTGGCGGTCCATTCTTAACACTCCATCCCTTGCGTTATGCAGAACTTTTAAAAGAGAAAATGGAAAAATTTGACGTAGATGTTTATCTGGTAAACACTGGATGGGTGGGGGCTAGCGCAAAATCTGGTGCCAAACGATTCAGCCTTCCAAAAACAAGGGAGATTATTAATTCGATTTTGGGTGGAGAGATTGAAAAATCCGAATTTGAAACAGATCCATATTTTGGATTTCAAATCCCAATATCACTTGGAGTAATTGATGCAAATCTTTTGAATCCTGTTCGTGCATGGGATAACTTTGATGAGTACCATGTCACAGCAAAAGAATTAGTTCGAAAATTTCAGGCGAATTATAAACAGTATGATTTAGGTGACACAGCGGTATTAAAGGCGGGACCTTCATTGTAAAAAAACGAAAAGGTGATATTATGATTATAGAAATTTCTGCTAGACATTTTCAAGTACCAAATAACATTCGTGAATATGCTGAGAACAAAGTTCAAAAATTTATGAAATACAACGACAGAGCAACACAATGCCAAATTATATTGGAACATGAGCATAACGACCATACCGCAGAGATCAGTTTATCAGTACCTGGAAATAGATTTTTCGCAAAAGCAGTGACAAAAAACATGACCAAGTCCATTGATAATGCTTTTAAAAAAACAATGCTACAACTAAAAAAGCATATGGAATTACTCCATAATCACAGATAAACAGGAAAAATAAAATATTTGAACTCTTATAGAGTTTATATAATTTAAATGAGTCGTGATTTGCACCATA
>CAXCBH010000092.1:0-6184 GCA_963980675.1 uncultured bacterium
TGTTTCAAATTTGAGAAACAGAGATGTGAAAGGCTGGTGGAATGAAATTCAACTCCAAGTAAAATTGAGCGAGTCTCTGGATTTTGATCTTGGCTTGATGGGTGGTTTTGATTCCGGCAACCAACAAGGAAAACCATTTTCTAGTCAAGCTTATGGATTATTATTGAATGGGCGTTTCTTTTTTAAAAAAACAGGTCGTTTTCAATCTCAAATCAGTTGGGTTAATGCGGCAGAAAAAAATAAATTGCCATATCTGCCACCTGAAGCTTTGAATGGATTCCCGGTGGGGACAAGTTTTCGCTCCAACACACGTCTCCAATATTTTTTAAATCGATCCGTTTCAATGATCTTTACATTGAATACAATTGACGATAGTAGATACGACAATTTTATCACCTTTCGAGGAGAAATTCGTGCACATTTCTAAAATGAAAATTATCATTTTAGTGGGAGCCCTCTTCGGACAACAAAAGGATATTCAAATCCCATCTATTGATCAAGGTGCGGTGATAGATTCTCTTTCCAAAATGATGAACCGTGAAAAAAGCTTATCTTTGGAATATAAACTACATTCTTTTTCGATTGATCCTGACAGGTCAAATTATCATAGTCTTGATAAAATAACTTTAGTGGATACATTAATTATTTTAGGTGGAGATGAAATTCGAACAAGCGTGATGAATCGGATTTCAAATCCATTCATTATTGAACCGATTGGAATTGGTTTTAGTGAAGTGGGAGAAACAATGGTTCAGCGTTATTATTTCCTCCGACAAAAACCTGCTTATGAATTTGGTTTATTGAATAATTATTTGGGCGCCACCATTCATTTTACACCTGAATTTGAGAGTTATTTTTCCGGAATTTTTGGTATGAGTAACGAAAACAATAATTGGGAGATACAGGGACAAATTGACCTTCATCTTGAGAACCTGATTCAAACTGCCGGCATTCTTGATCTGTATTGGAATCGAACCGATTCTTTATCTCAGATCATTCAATTCGAGATTATGGAACCCCATCCATTCGGTTGGGAAGTGGGTACGCATTTGACTTATCATCATGAGGTTGTTGGTGGATTGTATTCTGCGATTGAAACCAAATCTATGCTGCAGATTACTGTACCCATTCTGAATCAAATTAATGTGGGATATTCTTCAGGGAAAACACACCCCACAGAAAAAGGTGAATTAAATGGGTATGAAAAGATCCGATTTCGGGCATTTTCTTTTTCTTCATCCAAAGATACAAGAAATAAGCGATTCTTACCTACACAAGGGACAAAAATCAGTTCTTCAATAGATGCAGGACTTCAAAGTGAAAACGGATTCTTAAAAAGCGAGGCCAATTTGCAATATTTACACCCATTCACAAAAAATGTACATGGATTGGTCAAGTGGATGGGCTATGGAATCCATGGATTTGATTCTGACATACCGAAAAGCAGATATGTGCTCTTCGGTGGTAATTCAACACTAAGAGGATTTCGTGAACAATCCTTTGCTGCGACGCAATTTCAAATTGCAACATTTGAAGCAGCATTCCAACCTGGTCAAGGTTTTCAAACTAATTTGTTTTTAGATGTAGGGTCCAAGCATTTAGTAATCATTGAAAATAAAAAGATAGGGTATGGTTTTGGTTTGACACAATTAAATGAGAAATTTTTAATCAAGGTGCAATATGCACTAGCATTTGGTCAAGGGTTATCAAATGGGAAACTCCATATAAAATGGATCTCTCGATTGTAGATTTAAAAGAGAATCAACCCTAATTTTAACGATGGAATTTTATCAAAAACTTAATCTATCCATTTTTATTGGAAGTCTTCTTTTTTTGTTGGGATGTGAAACAAAGCGAGAAGCTTTGGGCTCTGATAATGAAATACGCGTTATTTGTTCGGAATTAGATAAAAAAGACATACATAATTTTTTAACATCCATTTTCACAGATACGATTTTTTCGCCAGAACCCGAACCATTGTATTATTTAAAATTCTCCGGTCCTGAAACATACAATAATTTGAAGACCCAGGCACAAGTTGTGGTTGCAGCAGTAGCCAGGGATCCCGAAAACTCTGGTTATCAATTGGTAAAAAGGTTACTTCCGCCAGATCAATTTTCAGACACAGAATCTTCTGATCCTGTAATTCTCTCAAAAGATGTAAATGCGTTTAAACAATTATTTATGGTCATCAATGCTGGGTCGGAAGAACAACTAATGGGAACGGTAAAATCCAAAAAGAACTTTATCCGAAAACAGTTTTTTGATCAGTTTGTGGACCGCCAAAGTCGATATATTTTTGGAGATGATCGGAATAAAATATTGGAAGATTCATTGGAAACGGAATTTGGATGGTCTCTTAAAATTCCTTGGGGATGGGAAATTATTCGAGCCAGTAAGGATTCGCAATTTGTGTGGATTGGGAAAGAGATGCCATTCCAGTGGATCGGAATTGGATGGACAGAAGGAAATCTTGTGGATGATGAATTAAAAGCTGGCGATTATATTTGGTCATGGCCTTCGTCACATTATGGGAATATCCAGTTTAATGATTATAAATTTGAAATGAAAAAATCGTCATATAAAGATCATCAAGCCTGGCGAGCACAGGGTATTTGGGAAACGATTGATGTGAAGGAATCGAAAGGCGGTCCCTTCAGGTCCTATGTTTTTTATAACAAAAATAATAACCGAACCTATCATTTGAATTATTTAATTCATCGACCCGGAAGTGATAAATCTATATTTATGCGGCAATTGGATTTGATTATCAAGACTTTTTCAATATCACAATCATGAGAATATTAATCACAGGAGCTTTTGGGCAATTGGGCTCAGCCGTTTCCAAACGGTTATCAAAGGATTCTAAAATAATTCGGACTGGACGATCTATTCCGCATGATGGTCAGGGTTTAATTCTGGATATATTGAACCAGATACATTTCAAAGATGTCATTGACGCCACAGAACCGGATGTCGTTATTCATTTGGCTGCTATGACAGGTGTCGATGATTGTCAATTAAATCCGAAGCTTGCAAAAGAGATCAACATTGCCGGCGTTCAACATCTATGTGATTCATTTAAAGGGAAGATCATACATTTGTCCACCGATTACGTTTTTGATGGCAAAAATGGCCCTTATTCGGAACTTGATCCAGTTTGCCCTATATCTGTTTATGGTGAAACTAAACTGGCCGCTGAACGTATTCTTTTCAATCATGATCAAAATAACCTTATTATTCGCGGAAATGTCATTTACGGAGATTCATCCAATACAGATGCAAGTTTTTTAAACTGGGTGGTAAATTCCTTAAAAGATGGGCAAGAAATCCGGGTTGTGAATGATCAATACAATAATCCTACGTGGACAAAATCCATGGCAGACATTATATCACTATGTATACAGAATGATTTATCCGGTATTGTTCACTGGTGCGATGCAGATTATTTAAATCGCTTTGATTTTGCAATAAAGATCGCAGAAAAATTTGAATTGGATTCAAAACTGATTAAACCAATCACCACTGCAGAATTAAACCAGCCGGCACCAAGGCCCTTGAAATCGGGTTTAAAATCCGATAAGTTGATTGAAGCCTTGGATGTAGTTCCACCATCAATTGACGACTGTCTGGATGCCATTTTAGAAAAAAACAAAAAATGAAAACGCTTATCATATCGCCGACCTATAACGAATCGAAAAATATCGAAAGTCTCGTAGAGCAGGTTTTAGATCCTAATCCAGATTACCATTTACTTGTTGTTGATGATAATTCACCGGATGGAACGGCCAAAATCGTTAAAGAATTACAACAAAAATACACCAACCTATTTCTAGAAGAACGCCCAGGGAAAGCGGGACTGGGTACAGCCTATTTGTTTGGATTCAAATGGGCACTTAAAAATGGATATGAAGCCATTGTCCAAATGGATGCTGATCTTTCTCATGATCCCAAAGACGTTCCCAAACTTGTGGAGGAATTAAAAGAAAATGATCTTATCATTGGTAGCCGTTATGTGGATGGCGTAAGTGTTGTTAATTGGCCTATACGTCGCCTAATCTTAAGTTATGGCGCCAATATGTATTCCAGAACCGTTACGGGAATGCCGATTAATGATGGTACGGGCGGATTTAAAGCTTGGCGTGGGACATTATTAGAAAAAATCCAATTAGATAAAGTTAGGTCCCAAGGATATTCTTTCCAGATAGAGATGAATTTTCGTGCTTGGCGGAAGAAGGCTCGTATCAAGGAAAAACCGATTATTTTCACGGATCGTACGATTGGTGAGTCCAAAATGTCAAAGGCTATCATGTATGAAGCGATTTGGATGGTATGGCGACTCCGGATCTGGAAAATCTTCGGCTGGATCTAAAAACTGAATGAAAGCATCTATTTGCATTGTGAACCTGAATGCAAGGAAGCATTTGGGTCCATGTCTTTCATCCTTAAAAGACACGCTAGGTGATATGTCATTTGAAACGATTGTGGTCGATAATCATTCCTGGGATGGCTCAAACCGTTACATCCAATCCAATTTTCCAGAAACAAAACTAATTGAAAATCAAAGAAATGAAGGTTATACCCGTGCCATGAACCAGGCTATGGGTTATGCAAGTGGAGAGTTTGTAATATTATTGAATCCAGATTCTACCTGCGGGCCTGATGCCCTTAAAAAGTTGATTTATTTTATGGAAACTGATCCTTCCATTGGTATTTGTGGTCCGAAGGTCTTGAATGATGATGGAACATTTCAAAAATCATGCCGGCGTGGAATTCCTCGACCCCAAGCTGTATTTTCTTATTTTTTAGGACTATCAAATAAGTATCCCTATAATAAAAATTTTACAGGGTACCATTTAAATCATCTGGATGAAAATGAAGTCAATGAAGTGGAAGCTGTATCCGGCTCTTGTTCCGTCATCCGAAAAGATGTTATTGAAGAAATTGGACTTTTAGATGAACGATTTTTTGCATATCAGGAAGATTCTGATTATTGTTTTCGGGCCAAAGATAAAGGATGGAATATTTTTTATTATCCGGAATCCATTATTTATCATATTGGTGGTGTAGGTGGTGCAAATTCCTTACCGTTTCGTGCCATTTTTGAATGGCACCGTTCTTACTACAGACTTTTTATTAAACATTTTTCTAGGGATTATTCACCAATTTTCAATCTAATTTATTTTTTGATTATGTTTAGTAAATTGATTTTTACTGAAGGAAAATATTTACTAAATCAATAAATGGAAAATTTTGCACAACTCGAATATATAATGCTTCTGCTTATCGGCAGCATTGTACTTGGTTTAGGCCTAGCTCAAATAAGTCTCAAAATTGCCCCTCAAGTTGGGCTCATGGATATTCCTGGCAGCGCCGACCATAAAAAACATCAAAATCCAATTCCGCTCACAGGTGGGGTCGTTTTAATGGATACAATGATTGTTATGATACTGTTAACAAGAATGTGGGTTGACGCTCATATTTGGGCTATTTTTATTTCAGGAATGATCATTGGTCTATTTGGATTGATGGATGATTATTTTCATCTTTCTGTCACAAAGAAATTGATTGGCCAGATCTTTGGAATCACCATGCTGATATATCTTGGTGTTCAAGTTCAGTTTTTTAATTCACCGGAGTTTTTAATACAACTAGGAAACCCATGGGCATCGTGGTTCAATATAATTTTCACTTATATTTGGTTATTGACAGTCACGAATTCGTTTAACTTTATTGATAGTAGTGATGGACTGGCAGTCGGCTTAAGTGGGGTTTCAGCAGGATTCTTTCTTTTACTAGCATTTGTTACGGGCCAAACGTCTCTAATTTTTCTATGTACCGTAATCTTGGGAATTTGTATTGCTCTTTATTTTTTTAATTCACGACCAGCAAGTCTTTTTCTGGGTGATTCAGGTGCTCAATCTTTAGGGTTTTTATTAGCATCAATTGCAATTATTTATCAGCCGAAAATTGGGTCTCAAGCATCTTCCTGGTTTGTACCAATCTTAATATTTTCAGTCCCTTTATTTGATATGATGCTTGTGGTATTTTCCCGAATAAAAAGGCAAAAGAAGATACATAAGGCATCACGCGATCATACCTATCATCGATTGGCACAACGAGGGATTCCCATCCATCATTCAGTTTTGATCATGCACGGCACATCACTCATGTTAAGTATGAT
>CAXCBH010000093.1:0-6182 GCA_963980675.1 uncultured bacterium
GCACTTCTTGCTGCAAAACCAGGTGAAATCCTTGGACCTTTGGAGACCGCTCGTGGCCATGCTATCATTGAGTTAAAAGAGATCAGCGTATTTGATTCAACTGAATATGAAGTACAAAAAGAATCAATTCGGAAAACAATTTTTAATCAGAAACAGAATCAATTTTTCCAAGCATGGTTAGATGATTTGAAAGAGAATGCTGAAATAGTTGATAACCGGAAATTCTATTTTTAAATATTTTTAGTATAATTAATGCAACCCCGCTTTCGTTGAATGTAATACAATTTAGATGAAGCGGGGTTTTTTGTTTTTTAAATAATCCTAACCCTGAAATTTCCTAAATTGAGCCACGCATAAAATCCTTATCAAATGACCTACACAACCATCAACTTAAATACCGAATCACACATTGCTACTATTTCCCTAAATCGGCCTAATGTTCGAAACGCTATGAATGAGCTCATGATTCAAGAAATCACCACAGCATTTCATTCTGTAGAGAAAGATTCAAACATTCGCATCGTGGTTTTAAATGGACAAGGTGAGTCTTTTTGCTCCGGAGCTGATCTAAATATGATGAAAAATTCTATAGAGAAAACTTCCGATGAGAATAAAGCTGAAACTGTTTTATTGGCCAATATGTACAAAACGATTGATGAATGCAATAAGCCCATTGTTGGTATAGTTCATGGACATGCTTTTGGTGGAGGATTTGGGCTTTGTACCGTTTGTGATATAGTTATTGCAGAAGAAAAGACCCTGTTTTCATTAAGTGAAGTTTTAATAGGATTAATCCCGGCAGTAATCGGTACCTATACTGAAAAGAAAATTGGTAAATCTTGGTTTCGTGCTTTGGGAATATCCGGGGAAAGATTTGATGCCATATTTGCAGAAAAAATAGGTCTCATTCATTATTGTGTGAAGAATGATGAATTAGAAATAATGACCAATCAAGTTGTGAATCAACTATTAAAAGGCGGCCCTGTTTCCCAAGCCAAATTCAAAGAATATATTAGAGATATGGATTCAATCGACTCGACAGATGTAATCTCAGAAATTCGATCAAGTGAAGAAGGTCAGGAAGGATTGTCGGCTTTTCTCGGAAAAAGAAAACCCAATTGGATCAAAAACTAATGGCTTCATATCCATCTTTTGTAAAAATTGTTGAAGTAGGCCCCAGAGATGGACTCCAAAGTTTAAATCAAACCATTCCTACAAAAGAAAAAATTAAATATATTGATTTATTGTCTGAGTGTGATTTCCCGGAAATAGAAGTTACCAGTTTTGTTTCTCCCAAATGGATTCCGCAATTGGCTGATGCCGATGAAGTTTCTCGTTCAATCCTTCACACTCCACACACTGTTTATACAGCTCTCATTCCCAATCTATCTGGACTTGAAAATGCCCTGGATGCAGGGTATAATTCTGTTGCTGTATTTACGACTGTAAGTGAAACATTTTCCCAAAATAATACTAATTGTTCCATCGATGAAAGTATGAAACGATTTTCTGAGATGCGATTAGTCTGGAAAGAAATAAATCTCCGGGTTCGTGGATATATTTCCACGGTTTGGCATTGTCCCTATGAAGGCAAGATTAATCATAAAATAGTTATTAATATGATTTCAAAACTCATTGACCTAGGAATAACGGAGATCTCATTAGGAGACACAATCGGACAAGCTAAACCGGATGAAGTGAGAAAATTGTTAGAGATTATTTTATCAAAATGGCCTCCCTCATTATTTGCACTCCACATGCATGACACATTTGGATTTGCAGAAGAGAATATCCGCGCAAGCCTTGAATTGGGGATTTCCAAATTTGACAGTTCCACCGGTGGAATGGGCGGTTGTCCATATGCAGAAGGTTCTTCGGGAAACATTGCCACAGAAACTCTTCATTCATTATGTCAATCTCTTGGGATTGAAACTGGAATTCAGTCAAATAATTTAATCAAAGCGGCTGAATTCATTCAAAATGCAGTAGACAAGGAGTCAGTCAGTCATGCCTAAGATTGAGACAAAGATCGATACATCCTCTGTAAAATTTAAATCGAATTATGAGTACCATAATGCATTATCGAATGAGCTGGTTACCATCTTAGGGAAAATTCGAGAAATGGGTCCATCTCACCGTATTGAAAAACATCACAAACGCGGTAAACTCACAGCTAGGGAACGAATAGAAAGACTGAAAGATGCCAATACAGACTTTCTTGAGTTTTCTGAATTAGCTGCTTATGAAATTTATGATGATCCTGTTCCAGCCGCCGGGATTGTTACTGGAATCATTGAAATACACGGGCGTTCTTGTATCGTTGTGGCAAACGATGCGACAGTTAAGGGTGGTACTTATTATCCATTGACTGTAAAAAAGCATCTTCGAGCTCAAGAAATTGCATCAGAAAATCGACTTCCTTGCATTTATCTCGTTGATAGTGGTGGTGCATTTCTCCCCAAACAAGATGAAGTTTTCCCTGATCGAGATCATTTTGGACGAATATTTTATAACCAGGCGCGAATGAGTGCAGCAGGTATTCCGCAAATCGCAGCAGTTATGGGTTCTTGTACAGCAGGTGGAGCCTATGTACCCGCCATGAGCGATGAAGCTATAATTGTCAATAAAACAGGAACCATATTCCTTGGCGGTCCACCCTTGGTCAAAGCTGCCATCGGTGAAACAGCCACACCGGAAGAACTAGGTGGTGCAAAACTCCATACACGAATGAGTGGAGTGGCTGATCATTTTGCTGAAAATGATGATGAAGCCATTGAAAAGATCCGAGCAATTATTAACCATTATCCTAAAACATTACCTGAAATAAATCGCTATAATAAACCAGTTTACGATTCAAATGAACTTTATGGGATTGTATCTCAAAATCATCGTATCCCCTTCGATGTACGTGAAGTAATCGCTCGAATCGTTGATGACTCAAACTTTGAAGAATTCAAAGCAGATTATGGAAAAACACTCGTAACGGGATTCTGTAAGATCGGTGGAGAAGCCGTTGGGATTGTAGCCAATAATGGTGTTCTCTTTAGTGAAACAGCCCTAAAGGGTGCCCACTTTGTTGAGATTTGCTGCCAAAGAAAGATTCCCCTTCTGTTTCTTCAAAATATTACTGGATTTATGGTGGGTAAGAAAGCTGAAGCTGGCGGCATCGCAAAAGATGGTGCAAAAATGGTCCAAGCGGTCTCAACAGCCAATGTACCGAAATTAACAGTTATAATTGGCGGAAGTTTTGGTGCCGGAAATTATGCTATGAGCGGACGAGCTTATCAACCTCGGTTCCTTTGGATGTGGCCTAATGCACGCATCTCTGTCATGGGAGGTGATCAAGCTGCAAATGTGCTGGCTACAATAAAAAGTGACCAACTCAAAAATGAAGGAAAAGAAATGACGGCTGAACAGTTGGATTTAGTTCGAAAACCAATTCTGGATAAATATGAAAAAGAAGGTCACCCTTATTTTGCCAGTGCCAGACTTTGGGATGATGGTGTCATTCAACCTACAGATACGCGTAGGGTATTGATTCAAGCATTGAAAGCAGTGAAATATAATCCGGTGCCAGATCAAAATTTTCCCGTATTTCGAATGTAAGTTTTTGTAATTCCAAAATTGTAGGTTGAATTATACGGAATCCAGTCAATACATTATGGTAAATATTAAATCCAAGGAATTGCGCATCACTATCATGATGCTCCTGGCTATGATTACTTGGGGATTATCATGGACAAATGCAAAAATTGTAGGGAATTATGGTAGTGCACCCCTAATGATGTTTTGGCGTTTTTTTATTGCAACTCTTTCTTTCGCTCCAATAGTGTGGTGGCACGGCCAATCACTGAAAATCACCAAAGAAGCAATTCGAATTATTATTCTCAACTCCATTTTCATGGTGTCCTACAACTATTTCTTTTTCAAAGGAACCCAAGTTGGATTAGCAGGTGCAGGAGGTGTTTTGGTTACAACGTTGAATCCAATCCTTACAGCCCTTTTTTCAGCACTTTTCTTTAGTGGTTATTTATTAAAAAAAGATATTGTTGGACTTATCCTCGGCTTTATCGGTGGAGCATTTATAATCAAAATATGGGATTTAAACTTTGAACAACTATTTCAATCAGGAAATTTCCATTTTATCATGTCGTCCTTATCTTGGGTCTCTGTAACCATCTTAACATCAAGATCAAAAGAGGTAATCCATTTTTTACCCTATAGTTTTTGGTGTTTTGCAATTTCAGCAATATTGAGCTTATTCTTTGGATGGAATGAACCATTGGTGAGTGTTTTTCAATTTGATTGGATCTTTTGGTTAAATATGATGAGTATGGCTGCAGCAGCCATGGCATTTGGTACATCCATTTATTTTCAGGCTTCTGTGGAATTGGGGGCAAAAAAAGCCAGTGCTTATATTTTCACTGTCCCATTAGCATCCATGGGGTTTGCTATGCTCTTTCTGAATGAGCCACTCATTTTCACCACATTTATTGGTGGTATTTTTGGAATTGCTGCGGTTTATTTGATAAATAAATAAAAATTAGAAATTTCTTTAGCTATTCAATGATTTTTTGAATTTTTCCAACTGTTTATTATAATAGGTGTCTTCAGGCTTATAGGTGATACATTTTTCAATTTCTGAAATAGCTTCATCTACCCTACCCATCTTCCAAAGTAATTCTGCTTTTGTGTCAAGAAACATGTATTTTTGTTCTTCGTCAGTTACGTGGTCGATTGCCCAAATTATTTTTTCCAGGGCTAAATCCATATTCTTCTCTAGTTCACTCATTCGCCAGGAAAATCCATTCAATCTGCTTGGATTGGGATCTTTCATCCCATTGACAATCCGAATATATAGATCAGCTTCGAGATCAGGGTTTTCTCCGGCTCTTCGGACAAACCTCATGGCTTCTCCCAAAGCAATCGTTGAATTCTCACTGTTGGGATTTTTGTCTGCATAAGCAATAAGCGGTACCGGATCTTTTATTTCCCTTGCATCATATAAAATCGAATAGAAAGCTGCTGTTCCTGCGGAATCTGTCCCAGCATCAAGGATAGCATTCACCATCTGTTTTGCGGATGATTGATCATTCATAGATTCATATTTTTTGGCCAATTTAAAGAGTGTATTAAACTCGGTTGGATTTTGTTGAAAATCTTCCAAAAAATCTGGCAGCGTATTTTTACCAGAGTAAATCCTTTTTAACTCTTTCAAGAACGATTCTGGAGGCCTATAACCGATAATACGGTCAACTTCTATACCTTTGTCATTTGCAAAAATGATAGTAGGGAAACCGCGCACACCATACTGTTTTGCCAGATCAATTCCTTCACCTTTTTCCGCATCAATTTTCATGCTGATTAAGTGTTTGTTTGCGAATGCTTTGACTTTACTATCAGAATATGTATCGACATCCAGCCGATCACACCAACTTCACCATTCAGTTTCAAAATCCATCAGGATCAATTTTCCAGAAGATTTGGCTAATATATCCTGAAAGGGCACATCTTTATTCCAGGCAAAGGGCTCATCTTTGGCACACCCAGAGATTATGAAACCAATTATTAATATTGAGTAAATATTTTTCATTAGTTATCCAATTTATCTTGAAGAATTTTACGTATATACTTTGGCATTTTAATGGGTTTACCTTCGGGATTTGTGCAAGCATGGACCGTGTACCCCGTTAAAAGAATTTCATCTGAACCTGCCAGACAAATTGTATATTCAAATTTTATTTTAACTTTTGGTAATTCACGAATATATGTTTTCACAATTATATCCTGGCTAAACATTGCACCCTTTTTATACTCACAATGAGCTTCAATAACGGGTAGCATGGCTCCATTTTCTTCGACATTGCTATAATCTAAACCAATTGAAGATAACATTTCTGTTCTAGCCTCTTCAAAATATTCGAAATAACGGGAATAATAAACGATTCCCATTTGATCGATATCTTTATAGTAGACTTTAATCGGATGATCGTATCGAATCATTTGGATTCTTGAAAATAACCTAGTTTATCATATTTCTCAATTCGGTTATCCAGGAAATCATCAGGATTAATTATGCTTAATTCATTTAGTTCTTCTTGGAGTGCTGTTTTTAACTCGTTGGCAGATGCATTAAAGTCCCGATGGGCACCTCCATTGGGTTCATTAATAATCCGATTACA
>CAXCBH010000094.1:0-6148 GCA_963980675.1 uncultured bacterium
ATATTACCCGACGATCATACAATTGAGGGACTTCGGGATTCTAAAAAACTTTCCGAATTAAAAAGAGAAAAACTTTTTCCAATTATACAAGAGCATGCTCTCGGAATTGGGATTGGACTAGTGGATGTAAAGACTATTGATGAGATTAATATTCGAGAGGCAACCCTGAAAGCCATGCAAATCGCATTGGGAAATCTCCCCATCAAACCAGATAAAGCACTTGTCGATGGACATCCATTGAAAAACCAAGTCATACCAAACGAAGGTATTGTTGGCGGCGATGATCTAATAGATTCAATAAAAGCAGCCTCTATCATAGCAAAAGTAACACGAGACAAAATGATGGCAGATTACGGACGAATATTCCCAGAGTATGGATTCGAAAAGCATAACGGATATGGAACTGAATTTCATATGAAAGCCCTGGAAGAACATCGGGCAACACCAATTCATCGACGATCTTTTAAACCTGTAATGCATAAAATGCCCACACTGACTTGGTTATCTGAACAAAAACGAGTTGGGTGGATGGGGGAAAAACTGGCAGCTCTTTATTTAAAAGGTAAAGGGCTTGAGATTCTTGAAATGAATCGGAATTGCCCTCCGCACGGCGAAATTGACATTATTGCAAGAAATCAAGGCGAAATTGTGTTCGTTGAAGTAAAAACTGCATTCAAAACGAATCCTGATTTATTGGATGAAAAAGTGGATAAGGACAAACTCAAAAAGATCAGCCATGCCATTTATCAATATCAAAAAGAAACGGAACAAATCGATGATATCAGAATTGATTGTGTATCAGTTATCTTGCAAAAGAAAAAACCAATCATTAAACATTTTGAAGGGATTCGCCTTGAATGATTCCCTAATTTCCCCGGCGGAAAAACCATATGAATAAACGAAAGCTCATATCAGAAACAAAAGCGATAGTATTTATTGTACTAACAGTGCTTCTTGTAAAAGTAACTGTATTGGAAGCATACATTGTTCCTACCGGTAGTATGGAAAATACCATTATGACAGGGGGTTTTCTCATTGGAAGTCGATTTGTTTATGGGATGCGTACACCGGATTGGATTGGAATACCATATACCGATATTGGATTTTTTATTCCCTATATAAAATTCCCTGAATTCAAAATCCCAACAACGGGAGATGTTCTTATATTCAAATATCCCAGGGATAAATATGTTAAATATGTTAAACGATGTGTAGCAGGCCCTGGAGATACCTTATTAGTACAAGAGAAAAAATTGTATGTGAATGGGGTGCAAGTACCTATGTGGGAAAATGGTAAATATTTGACTGCACCCATGCAAAAGAATTTTAGACAATCTGATATCTTCCTTTCATCGGAAACCAATATTAACAAAGATAATATTGGTCCCATTTATGTGCCAAAATCCGGTGATGTTTTCCAAATCCATGAAGAAACAAATTGGCGTTTTTTATTACCGCTCATGCTGATGGAAGAGCATGCTGCAACTTTAGAAAGTAATGATGTGGAATATGAATTCACCTTGCAGGATCCTAATGAATTATTTCGTCGAAAAGGGAAAGATGATGTTTATGAAAATTATTTTCCAAAAGGTCATTTACTTACACCCTGGAGCAAAGCCATCAAAGATGAAGATTTCCAATTTTTAGTCATTGACGGAATACCTGCAAGTGAGTGGAAGGAATATAAGGTTTCCCAAAATTATTACTGGGCAATGGGAGATAACAGGGATAACAGTCTTGATTCAAGATATTGGGGATATATTCCTGAGAATAATATCTTAGGTGAAGCCCTATTCACATATTTTTCTTTGGATCTTGATTCCTGGACGCCTCGCTGGGGCCGTATTGGCACCGTGCTACGGTAAAACACATTGCGTCTGTTTCTTTTTTTCTTTCTTTCATTTACATCATTCAAATTTTCTTTCTGCCCAACATACCCTCGAATGGTTATGCATTTTTCCTATGAAAAACCGAGGGAAGATGCAATTAAAGAGATGAAGAACTTTTTGGTGAATGAAGAATTTAATATTTTAGAATTTGCACCAGAAGATGGCTTCATATTAACCGATTATAAATCATTTGATTGGGGAGAAGGTCAACGATTACTGGCGGTTTCCGTTCACATTCATGATAAAATAACTATAACCGGCATGGGCAAAATGGATATACCAGTTTCTGGCATCGGGGAAGATGAAGAATTACTCAAAATCAAATCTTTTGATAGACTTCCTTATAAAATACAAAGTCGAACACTTTTCACTTTAGTAGAGCCGCTAGATAGTCTTGGCTATAAACGACTGAATCATTGGCCTTAAACTTCTTGGTTGCCCTACACCTATTCTTGTATGAAATTTCTAAGCTTATTTTGGCTATTTTAGAATTAACTTGTTTAAGGTTATGAGTATCGATTTCGACAATCAAGCAGGAAGAGAAAACTATCTCAATGAGAAACTGGATAATTTATTATCTGGTATTAATGCTACCTATGGGCAAGTATTATTGGATGAACTGATGATACGTCTCCAAAGAACCATCACTGATTTTAATGAAGAAGTTCAAAGCATCATGGATGACCTTAAGGTAAGTTCTGAACGACGTAGCAACTTGATGCATGACCTAATGGAAGGGAAAGAACTTTCCCCAGAAAAGATTGATACGGATGACTTCGATGAATCAGATGTATCATCTGACAACGCTGCCGAAATGAGTGAATGGGAAAAACGACTTGAAGGCAAGTAACATAAAATAGAGGATTGAATGAACGCCAAGGATAAATTTATATTTGGTTTATTAGGTGTCCTGATTATTGGGGCATTTTATTTCCAATTTTTAACAGATGAATTAAATAAACGGATGGATACATTGAACCTTGCAGATAAAGAGCATGTAGATATCGTCCTGAATGAATTCTCTGATAGTTTACGTGTTTACAATCTCAGATTTATTGGAAGAGGAAAACATCTGCGGAAAGCACAAAAAGATATTATTGCAAATACAGATTTGATCGAAAGGAATACAGATTCTCTTGCATCAATGATTGATGATGTCAATTTCACTCTTGATAATTTCATGAGAGACACAAAGAAAAATTTCCGTGATGTTAATAACGATATAGATGATTTATCTACCGAAGTACAGGGCACTATTCGCAAGTTAAAACAAAGTATTTCTGATCTCGAACAAAAGAGTACAACTTTAGATAAGAGATTAAAAGAAATTGAAGACCTTGAGCTCATTCAAGAGGAAAAAATTAATGCTGCGGAAGAAGATGATTAAATTTACTTTATAAAAACACCCTCCTAAGTAAAAGGGGGCCGATTTATCGGCTCCCTTTTACTATATAAACTTACTCCTAATATTATTTTCACTTAATTTTTGCCATGTTAATTCATGGCATTTCCATTAATTTCCATATTATAGTTGATGAATTCAACGGATTTATTAATAAATGACTAATGAATAAAAAATCATTTATTCTACTATATTTTTTATTTCTAGTTACTTTTGGGACCATAGGCTTTTACTTATTGGGTGAAAATAACTGGTCCTGGGTAGATAGTATATATATGACGGTGATTACCTTATCAACAGTGGGATACGGTGAAGTACATCCTTTAACAGATGCTGGAAAGGTCTGGGCTGTTTTAATTATTATTTTTGGTGTGACGGGCATTGGAGTACTGATCCGGACTTTTAGAGAAGAATTCATTCAAATAGAACAATATCGGGTAAATAAAATGATGAAGAATATATCAAAATTAAAAAACCATTTTGTGATTTGTGGCTATGGTCGAATGGGCGCAGTAATTGCAAGAGAATTACAAGCCAAAGACCTGGATTTTGTCATTATTGAGGTGAATGATAAAAAAGTGGAAAAAATACGGTCTAAAGGCATGTTTTGTGTCCATGGTGATGCAACATCGGAAGAAACATTAACTGCAGCCCGTGTGGACAATGCAGCAGGCGTAGCCATTGTATTGGATACAGATCAGGATAATTTATTTGTTACTATGTCCATGAAAACCACTAATCCAGATTTATTTATCCTGAGCCGTTGTTCCTTGGAAGATAATAACTCAAAACTGATACGTGCTGGCGCAAATAGGGTAGTCAATCCTTATACAGCAGGTGGACATCGTATGGCTGAAATTTTATCCAAACCACAAGTAGAAGATTCAATTTCAGTCTTATCACCTAAACACACTGGTATGAATCTTACCTTAGACGAAATCTCATTAAAAAATCTGTCACAGTATGATGGTGTTCTATTAAAAAATTCAAAGATTCGAGAAGATTATGATGTAATGGTGGTTGGAATTATAAATAGTTCTGGTGAAACCAACATAAATCCGGAACCTGATACAGTTCTAAATACAACAGATACAGTATTGTTAATGGGGGATGTGGATAAAATGAATCTATTTAAGGAGAATCTACCTTCGTAGATTATGCGTATAATGTATATTATGTATAATTATAGTTAGATATTCGGCAAGAAATCATTATCTAATTACAAAGTTAACTATACGGCCCTTTATATATATGGTTTTAACAATTTCTTTGTTGTTCAAGTATTTGTTCAAATTATCATCATTTTCGACAATTGTTTTTACCATGGATTCATTGATATCTGATGCTATAGAAATATTGCCGCGAGTTTTACCATTAAATTGAACAGCGATTGTAATTTTCTCTTCAATAATTTTTAATTCATCATATTCTGGCCAAGGATTGTTTATAAGTAGTTCAAATCCTAGCATTTCATTGAGTTCTTCAGATAAATGCGGTGCAAATGGATTTAGAATCAGTAAAAGTTGATGCAAAACAGATTTATCCAATTTCTCTAGTTTTGTTAAATGATTCACAAAAATCATCAATTGCGATACAGATGTATTAAATCTTAGGTCTGATAAATCTTCTGTCACTTTTTTAATTGTTTGATGTAATAGCTTAATAGTTTCTTCATTAGCACAGTTCTCCTGAATTTTTGAAGGGTCTACTGTAAAAAGTTTCCATACTTTCTGAATAAACCGGTAACAGCCCTGTAATCCGCTTGTGCTCCAAGGCTTTGATTTGTCCAGTGGCCCCATAAACATCTCATATAGTCTAAAACTGTCTGCGCCATACTCCTGAACCACATCATCAGGGTTGACCACATTTCCACGTGATTTGCTCATTTTTTGACCATCTTCGCCCCGTATCATTCCCTGATTGAATAATTTTTGAAATGGCTCCCTGGTTGAGACTAATCCTAGATCATGAAGTACATGGTGCCAGAATCGTGAATACAGTAAATGAAGAACTGCATGCTCTACCCCACCTACATAAAGATCCACGGGCATCCAATATGATTCTGCTTCTCTACTCCATGATTGCGCTTCATTTAGTGGATCAACAAATCGTAAATAATACCAGCAGGATCCTGCCCATTGAGGCATAGTATTGGTTTCTCGTTTACCGTCAGGAATATTTACCCAATCGTCAATATTGGCCAAAGGAGATTCGCCTGTGCCGGCTGGCTCATATTTTTCTACTTGTGGCAATGTTAAAGGCAGATCTGATTCATTGACCGCAATAATGCTGCCATCAGGTTTATGTACAACAGGGATGGGTTCTCCCCAATATCTTTGACGGGAAAATAGCCAATCTCTCAACTTATATTGTATGGTTGCTTCTCCCTTATCGGTCCGTTTCAACCATTCAATTGTTGATTGAATTGCATTAGCCACTTTTTGTCCATTCAGGTCCAATCCATCATCATTAGATGAATTGATCAGTAAGCCATCTACATTATCGGTATAGGCATTTTCTCTGATATCACCGCCGGACACAACTTCAACTATTGGTAAATCATATTCCTTTGCAAATTCATAATCACGCTGATCATGTCCAGGGACAGCCATAATTGCGCCCGTTCCATAACTCATGAGCACATAATCTGCAACCCAAATTGGTATTTCTTTACCATTAACAGGATTAATGGCATAAGCGTCTAAGGGCACACCGGTTTTTTCTTTACTCAACTCTCCCCTGTCCATATCGCTTTTTTTCTGGGCAGCTTCTGTATAGGATATAACAGCAGATTTTTGTGCACTCGATACAAGTTTTTCAACCAAAGGATGTTCCGGTGCCAAAACCATATACGTAG
>CAXCBH010000095.1:0-6140 GCA_963980675.1 uncultured bacterium
TAAAGACATCACCCCCTTCCAGTTTGGTATCGATGGACATTCCTTTTCCTATCAGTACCGGTAAGGCAATCTCTTCATGTCCGGAAAGTGCATCTGTTGGCATATTAACAATATTTTGACCTGGTGGAATGCCCTTCATAATGGCCGGCATGATGCGGCCGCCGGGGTAGATGGATGCCTGGCTTACCAAAACCGGGAACGCTTTTTTCTCACCCACAAGAGTTTGTACTGCTGCGGGCGGTACTGAATGTGCATCTTCAAATGTCAGGGGATCCAGAGGGTCATATTCTGGGTGCCAGTAGGCACCGCCAGCGATCTCTGTATCCATTGTAACCTGCTTGGCGTGTTGGAGCATACCATCGTACATGGCTGACATGAACAGAATCAGGAAAAATGAAAAAGCGGTCACAAGAACATTTAGAAAAGTGCGTAGCCTGGCGCCCAGAAGATTTTTCAGTGCAATTTTAAAAAGCATTTTTATGCACTGGCCTTGGGATTTTCAATTTTTTCATCTTCGGTTATTTGACCATCTTCCAGGTGAATAATTCGCCTGAGGTAAGCCATAATTTTTTCATCGTGAGTTGCAAAAATGAAAGAAGTGGACATCTCTTGATTTAAGTTTGATAAAATTTTCATAATATGATGAGAATTTTCTGCATCCAAATTAGCTGTGGGTTCATCGGCCAATACCAGCGCAGGCTGGTGTACAATAGCTCTGGCAATAGCCGTTCTCTGGCACTCACCGCCGCTTAACATATTTGGTCGGGACTCCATTTTATCTGTTAGACCAACTGATTCGACAGCCTGCTCTACCATCGATCTTCGTTCATCTTTATCAATTTTATTTAAAATCAATGGTAGTTCCACATTCTCAAAAACCGTATAGACAGGGAGGAGGTTATAGCTCTGGAAAATAAAGCCCATGTGCTTACGCCGGAGACGGGCCCGCTCTCCGTGGGATGTGTCATTTAGAGCCTGGCCCAGGACACTTACTCGCCCTTCGGTGGGGGAATCCAGTCCACCGATAATATTCAGCAACGTGGTTTTACCTGACCCTGATGGTCCAATCAATCCAGTGAATTCACCTTTGTTTAAGGTCAGGTCTATATTCTTGAGAGCGGTGAAAAAATCACCACCAACAGGGAAACGTTTGACCAGATTATTTATAGTAATGACGGCGGTATTTTCCATCTTTTTTCCTTAATGATTGTAAATAAACATAAATTGTAAACTATTTCCAAAACCTGCCAGTGATTTAGGAAGAGATTCGTCAGGTATGTTGTAATCTGTTCGTTTTGGGCTAATAGATAAGATGAAATTTAAACTATAATGATCATAGGTACTGCTCCACCGTAGATAATTATAACTGCGATCTTCTTCCAAATCAAATTGCGAAATGAACATAAGCTGGTGTACCATGCCAAGAGGCATGCTGGCCATGAGGACCGTGTAAGATAGTGATGATTCATCCGAGTCAATTTTATTAGAAATTGACATGTATTCTGCCATAACCAAGATGCCATTAAAAATCGGCAGGGTGTAGTCTGCTCCAACTGTAGCCATTATGATATTGGTTCTATCAGAACTGATTAAAGCACTCTCATTCCAAAATCCAATAAATCCATCATATCGATAATCAATAGCTATGCGATTGTGAGAACCTGAAATTGGAATGCCAATTTGGCCAATTGGCTGCAGGGATTTTGAAGGATCCTGGTGATAGGTCAATCCCCATTCTCCTGCTGAGTTGGAAACTTCCGCTCGACTTCCATAGGAAAGAGTATCCTGATCATTGTTGATCGCCCATGACCATAGAGATAATGAATTAGAAGGAAACCATCGCAGCCGGATTGCTTCCACGCCATCCGTCTGTCCGGTGGGATCCCTTAAATCAATCGTATCAAACCAGGAAAGAGAACGTAAAACAAAAGAGGGACCAAATACAATTTTTTGCAAACCCAGTCGGGCCTCTAATTTTTCGCTGGAATCCCGAATCCAGTAGCGGTGATGAGATTCATTGTTATGCAATAGGGAATCACCGGAATAGGCTCTGTCTAATCGATAGGCCCATTCTATATCTATCAATTGATTATCGGATAATTCTTTAAATAATGAGAGTGTCGGAATGTATCCCATGGTGGATTCGATAGATGATTGGCCATCTGGAACATCGTTGCTGGTTAGAGTGCTGGTCCAGAGTTGACCTTTAGCCGAAAATGATTGCGCAAAGCCATTTATATTCAAATTAAACCCGACTAGGATAAGAATTAAATATTGGGATCGGGATATTCTGGCAATCAAAATAGTTGTATTTTAGCTAATATAATCTAAAGATGATTTTTTGTTTGCCATCTGAATTTATTCTCTCAAAATCTATCTCTAATCATGTTTCTCTGTGGTGATCGCTAGGAAGAAGAAGGCAAAGAGCGGGGAGAAGTGTTAAATCGCAAACTAAGGCAGATCCTATCATGCTTGCTGATAGTATTCCAAATTGATAAGTAGGTAAAAAAGAAGATAGTACCAGTACTGAAAATCCAGCGACCAGTACCGTTGTTGTGATTAACAGCGCTGATCCAGTATTCATTATTGTCGCCTTGATAGCATCTTTTCTGCTTAAGCCTTGGGACAACTCGCGGCGGTAACGAAGTAGAAAGTGTAAACTGTCATCTACAGCAATACCCAAGGCTACTGAAAATGTCATAGCTGTAGGAGGACGTATAGAGATTTCTAACCAGGCTAATGCCCCAAGCACAGTAAAAATGGGAATCAGATTGGTGAGTAGACTAGCGAAAAGGATTGATTTAGTCCGGAACAGGAATATCATAATAATACTGATAAACAGTAGGGCTATCCCTAGGCTATTACTCAAAGATTGCACCAGATAATCATTAGTCTTTAGAGCAACGACGGTAGTGCCAGTATATTCAATGGATAGGTAAGGAGGAAAGGACCGAGCCAGTGAATCCAGTTGAGTATAAATCTTTTCCATAGAGGAAGAAGTTTTGTTTTCTATCAAACCGGAGATCCGCAGGGTTCTTCCATCTGGGCTCACCAGTTTAATCTGTTCTTTTGACTGATTTTCAAGCACAATGTCAATTGTTTCCTGGGTATAGGATGCGGACATATCATCTCTACGAATTCGTTTAACAGATTCAAGCAGATCTGATAATGAAAAAAAACGACTTTTCTTTAGCTGAAAACGCAGAAGAGATTCAACCTGATTTAAAAAAGGAAGGACATCGGGGTCTACCACATTCTTTGGAGCACCATTGAAATTAGGATCCAAGTGTAGCAAAACTTCGAATGGTAGCACACCGCCAAAATATTTTTCCGTGAGCTTAAGATCATGGTAGAGTTTGTTCTGTGGTCTAAGATCATCCATGAGAGATGCATCAGTAGAGATATCTTTAATTTTGAAAATAGATATGGCCGAGATCATCACAGGAATAATTACAAATACCCATGGTCTGTTTAAGATAGCTGTTGAAAGCCATTCCAATAGAGTTGAAAAGGGATATTTTTTTTGGTATTGAAAACCTTTTAGAACCAGAATGCCTGATGGAACAACTAAAATGGATACCAGCCAAGCCATCATAACACCAATGGCAATTTCGAAACCAAATTCCTGCACGATTTTGATGGAAGTAGTCATAAGGGCAAGAAAGCCAATGGATGTAGTTAGGCTGGTTAAAAATATTACTTTAGACATTTGGACCATAGTTAGCAGCATGGCCTTTTCAGGGTCAGTATCTCCCCGGGAAAGATTCTCTCTAAATCTTGCTTGGATATGGATGGCATCCCCAATCCCAATTATAAAAAGAAGTGTAGGTACGATATATGTCATAATATTGATTTCCAAACCTAGAAGACCCATGAATCCTAAGAGCCATATTACTGTAATGAGAACGGTTGAGATTGGAAGAAGGACTTGAACCCAGTTTCGAAAAAGAAAGCTCAAGATGCATACTAATAAAATGGCTATGGGAGGTAGAAAAAGAAAATTATCTCGGATCATATAGCTTACGTACTCGGTTCGTAAAACAGATACACCGGAATAAGTCCACTCCGGAGATGTTTTAGCAGTCAGAGTTTTGATCTGATTTATAAGTGCTGTTCGATCATGGTGGTTGTTGGCAACATCCGTAAGAGTAATTATGATTGCCCCATAATTGAGGTCTTTTGATAATACCCTTGATCCAATTGACGGGTCTTCCTGAATATATTTTAAAACTTTTAATATGGAATCTTCATCCCAAGGTGTAGAGTCATCATACAAGTCACCTATCCAGGCTTTAAGATCGATATCACTTAATGTAAAAAGTGATGCAACATTCCTAACATCTGGAAGTTCATCAATTTGATAGACCAGATCTTCCAACTCAATATACAGGTTTTTGTTTAGAGCGTCCTGAGGCTTATAGATAATTGTAATTACATTATCTTCCCGACCAAAATTTTCCTGGAATGAAAAGTATCGGTCAACCATGGGGTCTTTCTGAGAGAAGAGATGCTCAATGGAAAAATCAATTCTGAGGTTTGGAATAAAAAGGGTCCAAAACAGTGTCAACCCAGCGACCAGAGTAAGGGTATTTCTTGGGTATTTAAGGATTATCTGAAAAAACTTCTTTAACATTTTAAAAAATATATTAAGAAAATTATTTTTGTATGTTCAGGCGACACACATCAAGATGTAAAAAGTATCCAAACATACATGAAAATCAAAATATTAGTATCAATCAAAGTAGCTTTATGAATAAAAATAGTATAAAATATTTTATTCATACAATCATTAAAACTTAATTGATTTTAATCGATTTGAATTTCCTACTACACTAATGCTTGAGAGTGCCATAGCCACCTCTGCTATTACAGGATGGAGTAAACCGGCAAATGCCAGGGGAATGGCAACAATATTATAAATAAAAGCCCAGAATAGGTTTTGTTTAATTGTATTGAAAGTGGCATTTGCAAGTTGAGTTGCGCGGAGTACTGCGCTTAAATCACTTTTAGCTAAGACAATTTCTCCTGTTTCGATGGCAATATCTGTGCCACTGCCCATTGCGATTCCAACATCAGCCTGAGCGATAGCAGGTGCATCGTTAATACCGTCCCCCACCATTGCAACCACAAACCCTTTACTTTGATAAGAATTTACAATATTGGCTTTCTCATCAGGAAGCACTTCCGCATGAACACAGTCAATATTGAGTTGGATAGATAGCGTATCCGCAATTTCTTTTTTATCGCCGGTGACCAAAACACATTTATATCCGGCACATTTTAAAGATGAAATTGTATCCGCAGAATCCGAACGAACAGCATCTTCAATTTCAAAAATGGCGATACATTCATCATTTAAAGACAGAAAGACAGGTGTTCCTGCCATGGCTAATTCTGTAGTATAATCGATAAAGGATGCGCTTCCAACTTTAAGCGTTGCACTTCCATACTTTCCCGAAATTCCCTTTCCGGGCATCACTTTAATTTCTGAAACCGAATCTAGCCCCAATTTATTTTCTTCTGCCAATTTCACAATGGCATTCGCCAAGGGGTGAGTGGATTCTTTTTCCAATGATGCAGCCATTCGGATGAGATCATTTTCTATAATGTTGGAAATTTGATGCACCTTTTTGACGATGGGCTTTCCGTTTGTGAGTGTGCCCGTTTTATCAAAAAGAATCATATTCACTTCATTGAGTCGTTGAATGGCAGCTCCATCCCGAATGAGAATTCCATTCTCTGCTCCCAGTCCGGTTCCTACCATTAAAGCTGTGGGTGTTGCCAGTCCAAGGGCACAAGGGCAAGCAATCACCAAGACAGCAATGGCTGCATAAATCGCCATTCCCATTGGCGATAAATCTAAATTAATCCAGGGGAAAATATCTGAAAATATCTGTGCCAATTGTTTCATTTGGTTTGGAAAAAAGTTCCAAACAAAAAAGGTAGATATGGCCAATACCAATATGACTGGAACAAAATTTGCCACAACTCTATCAGCAAAAACTTGGATTGGGACTTTGGTTGTTTGTGCATATTCCACCATTTGGATTACTTTGGCTAAAAATGTTTCTGATCCAATTTTTGTCACTTCAACTTTTATTGTACTATCTGCACATATGGTTCCACCAATCACATCATCG
>CAXCBH010000096.1:0-6112 GCA_963980675.1 uncultured bacterium
CCGATTCTGCTGTGGATCGAGCTGACAGGGCGGCAATCCAATAGCCCAACTTTTTCCCACCTACATAATAATCAGATATGTTGGAAACACGTTTAGACGCAAAAAAGCCGATGCCCAAAAGAACAGCAAAATAAAGGGCAAGAACAATAAGTTTAAGAATCAAATATTATTGCCTTTCGACGGAAGCAATACTTTCATGGTAGGATAAGGAATTGAAATATTATTTTCGGAAAATTGTTTATAAATCTCTGTGTTCACCGCATCTACAGTCCGGCCACGAATTTCAGGTTTATGAATCCAGAACAGGAGCTGAAGCTTCAGCCCGTGGTCGCCAAATTCACGGAATCGTACGCGAGGTTCTGGCGTTTTTAAAACATTTTCATTTGCCAGCGCAATGGCAACCAAAACATTTTTAACTTGATCTAAGTCTGAATCATAAGCCACATGGATGGTAATTCGTACCCGTTCGGTTTCACCGGGACCACCGCTTTCGTTCACAATTTTAGAAGCGGCAATAACAGAATTAGGTATGGTAATCTCAATATCATCACGGGTCATAAAGCGAGTGGATCGCAGTCCCATTTGTTTTACATAACCTCGTTCACCCGTGTCCAATAAAATATAGTCTCCTTCCTTGAAGGGTGAATCAGCCATAAGAAAAATTCCAGCGAAAAAATTGGCCACCGTATCTTTCGCAGCCAAACCTAAAACAACACCCAAAACACCGGCCGAAGCCAGGATGCCATTAATATTAATATCCCAACTTAAGAAAATAAAATAAATGCCAAACAGGCCAATGCCAATCTTTCCCAAATTATTAAAAAGTGGTAATGTTTTTTGTTGCAGAAGTGGGTTGGTTGTTTTCTTCGATGCCCATTCCATAGAGACCACTAGTACTTTCATCACAATGACCAGCCAAATTAAAATCGTGATTGTTTTAAAAATACCTACTAATGCAAAATCAAGATATTCCGGGAGTCCTGCCGTTTTAACCGCAACCGAGAATCCAATAAAAAGGATGGTGTAAAAAATAGGGCGATGCAATAACTGGAGTATCTGGTCATCGAGACTTGTTTGGGTTTTATCGACGACTCGTTTAAAGATTCGTGTAAAAATTAGATCCGTTATTTTTGCAGCAATCACAGCTCCCCAAATAATCAGAACACTCTGGAGGATTGGATTGGAAAGGGCTGCACCATAATTCTCTTGGAACCAACTCATCATAGCTCTAAATATAAAACAAGTCAGTGTAATATTATTATGTGATTAATAAAATGATGGGTTAGTTTTTGCGTAGAATAAAATCTATTTATTACTGCTATTAACATCCTATCAATCCATGAACGCAGAATACAATAGCTTTTTATCAATAAATAATGAAAATAATATTAACACTATTTGGCTTGGCTCTATTAAATCACCAAACACAAGCACTACCTATGAATGATCTTTCCATTATTCCAAAACCAACAGAAACTCAAATCCTGAGTGGCACCTTTGAATTGGGAACAATCCAAGGCATAATCACGAAAACCAGGTCGGACGAAGAAAAACAAATAGCCAAATTTTTTCAGGAATATTTCAAGCCTATAGCATCCCTATCGGTATCCCAGTCTAAATCCAAACAGGGTCAAATCATTATATTCCTTGATGAATCCCTGGCGTTGCCTGAAGAAGGCTATGAATTGTCTGTAGGGAAAAATCATGGGATCGAATTAAGAGCCAGTTCATTTTCGGGTCTTTTTTATGGTTTTCAAACATTTCGGCAACTCTGTCCGGTGGAATTAGAAGAAGGAAAAAAGCCTGAAAATTTGCGTATTCAAAATTGCAAAATTGTTGATTACCCAACTTTTGGTTATCGCGGGATGCATCTTGATGTGTCCCGTCACTTCTTTGATGTGAATTTTATTAAAACATATATCGACATGATTGCCCTCCACAAAATGAATGTCTTTCACTGGCATCTGACAGATGACAACGGGTGGCGGATCGAGATCAAAAAGTATCCGGAATTATCTGAAAAATCTGCCTGGTGTGTGGATCGCACAGAAGAGCCGTGGAAAAAACAGTCGCCTATTCAACCTGGAGAAAAAGCAACTTATGGAGGATATTATACTCAAGACGAAATTCGAGATGTCATCCAGTATGCTTCGGACCGTAACATTCTAGTAATTCCAGAAATTGAAATGCCGGGACACACATCTGAAGTATTCGCAGCTTTCCCAAATCTTTCATGTAAGGGAGATACACTGCCTGTTAATCCCGGCTCTTATTGGCCCAATGAAGATATCTTTTGCGCCGGGAATGAAGATGTATTTGTCTTTTTAGAAAATGTCTTGGAAGAAATTGTTGAGCTTTTCCCGGGTCCTTATGTACATATTGGCGGTGATGAAGCACATAAAACAAATTGGAAAAAATGCCCTAAATGCCAAAAGCGCATTGAAGATGAGGAATTAAAAAATGAGCATGAACTTCAAAGTTATTTTATAAAGCGTATTGAAAAATTTATTTTATCAAAAAATAAAAAGCTGGTTGGATGGGATGAGATTCTTGAAGGCGGCCTAGCGCCATCTGCAACTGTCATGAGTTGGCGCGGAATGAAAGGTGGGATTGAATCCGCCAAAGCTGGACATGATGTAATCATGTGCCCTGTCAGTCATTGCTATTTTGACTATTATCAGGCCAATCCCGAGACGTCTCCTGAGGCGATCGGCGGTTATACAACCCTAAAGAAAGTGTATTCTTTTAATCCGGTTCCAGAAGAATTGACACAATCAGAATCAAAATTTGTACTGGGTGGTCAAGGCAACCTCTGGACAGAATACGTACAAACACCGGATCTGGCGCAATATCGTGTTTTGCCTCGAATGACAGCATTGGCTGAAGTCCTTTGGTCCGGGCCCGGTAAAAATTCATATGATGATTTTTATGGAAGACTCTCCAAGCTCCAAAATCGGTTTAATAGTCTGGACTGGACCTATGCACCGGGAGCCTTTGTCGTATCCATACATGCAAACCAGAAAAGTATAGAATCAGAATTTCAAGTTATACTCAGTTCTGAAAAACCAGGAGAATCAATACGATATACCCTTGACGGTTCTGACCCAACACATCATTCAGATGAATATACTCAGTCATTTTCTATTACAGAAACAATAACACTCAAAACGGCTCTCTTTATTGATGGAAAGATGGTTGGGAAAATTTCAGAAAAATCATTTAATTTTCATAAAGCATTGGGGAAATCGGTTAAATATAATATTCCTTATAAACAAAAATATGCTGGGAATGGAGCAATAACTCTCGTGGATGGATTGACCGGAACTACAAGTCATAGTGATGGCTATTGGCAAGGATGGGAAGGCAAAGATTTGGACGTTGTTATTGATTTGGGTAAGCCGGAGTCCATTGAAAATATTTCATTGAGCTTTCTTGAAGCTCATGGTTCCTGGATCTTTTTACCGACAGATGTTATTGTTTCCTTTTCTAATGAAGGGAGTTCTTTTCAACATGAAAAGAAAATTTCTTTAAGTGATGGGGAAATTTTTGGTAAAACCAATCGGAAAGTTGTGGATATGCATTCTCTTAATTCATCCGGAAGATTTGTTCGAGTTCAAGCCATCAATCGAAAAACATGTCCAGACTGGCATGATGGCGCCGGAGGGAAAGCCTGGATTTTTGCGGATGAAATCGTTATTAAATAATCTTATAACGATTTTAGACCTTTGAAAGATTAACATGAAAAAGATCATTCATTCATTCGTTGCCATTGTGGCCCTTCTGCTCATTTCCTTTGCATTGGAGCCAAGTTTTACGCCAAAAGGTTCGCTCTATATTTATAACGGAACAGTGATCACCCTGGAAGATGAGCAGCCGAAAGCAAACGCCGTTTTTGTGGACAAGGGAAAAATTGTAGCAGTTGGCAATGACCCGGAACTACGATTACATCTAAAAGAAACAACCAAACTTATTGATTTAAAAGGCGCTACCCTTCTTCCCGGGTTTATTGATCCACACACCCATCCTGTGGCATCATCTTTTCTCCATGAGATGATTGATTTGAGCGGATTTAGACATGAAAACCAAAAAGAGATTTGGACTCATTTAGAATCTGAAATAAAAAATTATGCTCCGGGTGAATGGATAATGTGTAAAGGCTTGGATGTAGTCTTGGTGGATGACCTGGAGCCGCCGCATATCACCTATCTTGATTCAATTTCCCCAAATAATCCACTATTGATTTTATCCTTAAGTATGCATTCTTTTTGGGGCAATTCATTGGCATTCAATGCCGCTGGGATCAATAAAAATTCTCCCAATCCCAGCGAATCGAGCTTTTACGGCAAGGATGCAAGTGGAAGTTTAAACGGCTATATTTCTGAACAGGCGGCTTTTCAGCCTTTTAGGGATACTGTTATCAATGCCATGGGGAAAGTGGTATTGAAAGAAAAATGTGTCACTGTTCTGGATGAATATGCAGCCAATGGAAACACATGCATCACATCCATGGGGATTACCACAAATGATCCAAATGTAATACGACTATATCAGCATCTCTCATCTGAACAAACATCATTATTGAACAAGGTTCTCCAGAGATTGGGGCTCTTGCCACGCAGGAAGCCTACAGTTCGGAATTTTGTTTTTGTCAGAGATGATGCGGATTATTTGTTGCCATTTTCACCAAACAATGGCGATGACTTTTTTAAAATGGCAGGTGTGAAATTTTGGTACGACGGTTCACCTTATACGGGATCTATGTATTTAAATGAGCCGTTTAAATCATCTAGCGTAAACCAAGAAAAAATCCACGTACCATTAGGGCACTCGGGTAAAGCATTGTGGAAAAATGATGAAATTGCTAATCGAATCAAGCAATACGATTCAGTCGGTTGGCAGGTTGCTGTCCATACACAGGGTGACAGAGCCATAAGTGAAACGTTGGATGCTTTTGAAAAATCAGGAATACCAAAAAATTCCAGGCATCGACTTGAGCATTGTTTGCTTCCCTCAAAAAAAGCAATTCAAAGAATGGTCAAACTTGGAGTGTCTCCCAGTTTTCACATTAATCACCTATGGTATTATGGTGAAGCCTTAGAAAACCATATTATTGGACGAGAACGAACTGATAAGATTCTTCCATTAAAAGCAGCAGAAAATAATTCTCTAATTTTTTCACTTCATGCGGATCAGCCTATGTTTGAAAGCGACCCATTGAGCTTACTCCATACGGCAGTAAATCGGAAAACAAGATATGGAAATCTATTTGGTAAATCTAATAAAATAGGTGTAGAACAGGGTTTGAAATCTCTTACCATTAATGCTGCATGGCAGATTAAAATGGAAAATAAGATTGGCTCTATCAAACCAGGGAAGTATGCAGACTTTGTTATTCTAGATCAAAACCCCATGATGGTTGATCCTGAAAAGATTAAGGATATCCACGTATTGCAAACAATTGTAAACGGGAATATTGTTTATAAAAAAGATTGAAGCTTCATTCGATAGTATTTATATATATCTAAAAAGGAATGTAATAATCAAAAAAACAAAAAGCTCAGCTGGATAGAGCTTGATTTAGGCGTTCTATATAACAACTTTGTATTTATTATTACTTGATACTGACCTGAATTATAGATTCATTAGAACTAATCTCGCTGATGACATCTTCTGACGGCGTTTTATCCAGTTTCAGGCTAGCAATAGCTGCGGCGCTTCCGTGGAAAATATTGTTTTCCATATCTTCAACATTTATTTCTGCTTCACGCAATGCATCTAACACAGAAGCTAACACGCCAACGCGGTTATAATGCCGAATCATCAAAATTGTACCATCTTCTGTTTTATTTCTGGAGTTAACAGCGTTGATGGGTTTCCCTGTTTTGATCAGGGAATCAACAATCCGAACTACTTCATCCGCAATGGCTTCAGATGCCTGGTTCGTAGATGCGGCAATATGCGGCGTGCAGGTAATGGAGCCAGCGAGATCTGTTTGGTCAAATTCAGCGAGACCAGAGCCAGGCTCATTCTCAAATACATCCAAACCGACGCGTAGCGTTTTCTCATCAATTGCTTTATGTAACGCTGCGGTATCAACAATTTCGCCACGTGA
>CAXCBH010000097.1:0-6079 GCA_963980675.1 uncultured bacterium
AAGTCTGAGTCTTGCACAATTATTTCATGGTGGAATGCGCGCCCCTCAATATTTGACAGCAAAAACTCCCATATCAGCAAGCAAGATTCCTTGTGATGAATCGAAAAGCGGATTTACTCGCTCTGCATCTGAAAAAGATCTAAAAAGAATTATCAACAATTTTACTGCAGCGGCTGTCCGCTGTGTGAAAGCAGGGTTTGACGGCATAGAACTACATGGAGCCCATGGGTATCTGATATCACAGTTTTTGGGGACAAAGACGAATATGCGCAAAGATGAATGGGGGGGCGATTTAACAAACAGGTCCAGATTTTTAATCGAGATATATCGTTCCATAAAAGAAAATGTGCCAGATTCCTTTATTGTTGGTATTCGAATTTCTCCCGAGATTAGTGATTTGGGAATTAATCTGAAGGATAGTATTAACCTTGCAGGCTTTCTCAGAGATGAAGGAATAGATTATTTACACATTTCATGCTGGGATGCATTCGCAAAATCAAAAGAGTATCCAGATGATCCCAGAAGATTGACGGAGTGGTTTACCCAGAGTTTGGATGATTTACCACCTATAATTAGTACGGGAAGTGTTTGGTCCAGATCAGACGCTCAGGAATTAATGAATCAGGGCGCAGATCTCATTGGAGTTGCGAGAGTTGGCATCCCTTATCCTGAGTGGGCTAAAAAACTTTCTCAGGAAAATTATAATCCAACCCGAGCGCCTTTCACAGCGAAGCATCTCAGGGAAGCAGATCTGAGTGATGTTTTTATAAATTATATGCGAAAATGGGATGGATTTGTCAGTAGAAATAATAAATAATTTAATAATCTATATAAAGGGTATTTAATTATGGGTTGTTGTCAATGTCAGGGTATTGAAAATATGTTTGACAAAAAAGCTGCCAAACGTGCTCTTAAACGATACCTTAAAAAAGGCCCAAGCAAAACTACTGAAATGCTGCTAAAAGCTATACATAAGACAGAAGTAAAGGGCTTGGATTTTTTGGATATTGGTGGTGGAATTGGAGCAATCCAGTATGACTTAATCAAAGCAGAAGCTTCATCTGGAACGAGCATTGAAGCATCACCAGCATATATTGATTTAGTTAAGGAAGAGATACACAAAAATAACCTAGCTGAAATAATTGATTTTAAACATGGTGATTTTACAGCAATTGTATCAGATGTCGACTCGGCTGACATAGTAACTCTGGACAAGGTTATTTGTTGTTACGATAATATGTCTGAATTAGTAAGGCTATCGTCCAAACTGTCTCGAAAAATATACGCTGTTATTTATCCTCGTGACGTTTGGTGGACAAAACTAGCTCTTCCATTTATTAATTTTTATCCCATAATAAAAGGCAGTCCTTTTAGAGTATTCATTCACCCTACTAAAAAAGTGGAAGAAATAATTATTAGGAATGGGTTAAAGCGCGATTATTATGCCACAACCTTATTCTGGCAAGTAGCAACTTTTACTAAATAGGAACTCTTATTTTCTATATTTTTTAAAAATTTATATCTTTACCTACAAGATCTAATAAAAATGCATACTCCAAAGCTGTTTGCCGGTAACGTCTAAAACGGCCCGACTTTCCGCCATGCCCCGCATCCATATTCATATGCAGAAATAACTTATTTGGCCCATCCCAATGATCACGAAGTTTGGCAACCCATTTTAAGGGCTCCCAATATTGAACCTGAGAATCAAACAATCCAGATGTGACCAACATATTTGGATATTCACGATCGCTGACTTGATCATAAGGGGAGTAGGATAACATATAATCGTAATATTCTTTTTTCCGAGGGTCACCCCATTCATCCCATTCATTAGATGTTAAAGGAATAGAAGGATCCAGCATAGTTGTGACTACATCCACAAATGGTACACCTGCGATGGCTCCTTTCCACAGGCTAGGTTCCATATTTACGACTGCTCCTATTAACAACCCTCCAGCGCTGCCTCCTCTACAAAACAATTGTTCTGGATCGGTATAATTATTTTCAACTAAGTATTTCCCGGCATCAATAAAATCATTAAAAGTATTCTTCTTATTTAATAGTTTTCCGCCGTCATAGGACTGACGGCCATAGATCTGGCTTCCTCTAATATGTGCTATGGCAAAAATAAAACCACGGTCCAATAAACTGAGCCGTGTGCTGCTAAAGTAGGGATCATTTGTTGACCCATAAGATCCATAGGCATATAATAATAAATTTTGTGGGCGATCCAGTTTTTGATCTTTTTTATATACAAGTGAAATAGGAATCGGTTTACCATCACGAGCATTTGCATATAGTCTTTCCGAATAATATGCTTCAGAATCATAACCGCCGACAACTTCCTGCTGTTTCAAGAGTATCGTCTCGCCAGTATCCATATTATAATCATATGTCGAACCTGGAGTTACCAACGAGCTGTAACCATAACGGAGTATGTTTGTGTTGAATTCCCGGTTAGTGGAAATCCATGCTGTATATGTCTTTTCCCCGAAATCGATTTGATAATCGTCCCCAGTAGATTGGTTGATAACTCTTAATCCGCGCAGACCATCTTTACGTTCATTGATTACCAAATGATTATTAAAGATTTCTATCCCTAATAAATGTACACCATCTCTATGGGAGATTACTTCTTTCCAATTGGAAATGTCAGTTGCATTGTCCGGCGTTTCCATAAGCCGGTTATTTTTTGCATCCCGGTTAGTCACGATATAGAATTTATTATTAAAATGTTCAATGGAATATTCATGTTCAGTTCCGCGATGAGAGAAATTCACAAAGGAACCATCCGGATTATCTGAACGAAGAATATGATAATCACTGACCAGGGTACTACTATTATAAATAATAATATATTCGCCAGACTTGGAACGATACACACCATTATAATAGGTGATGTCATCTTCTTTATAGACCATTACATCTTGGTCTGAACTATGCCCAACCTTATGGCGATAGATCTTTTCTGATAACAGGGTTACCGTGTTTTTTGATGTATAAAAAACAGTCTTATTATCATTGGCCCAGGCAACGCTTGCAGTGGTATTGGGAATAGTTTTTTCTAGTACTTTTCCTGTAGAAAGGTTTTTAAAATGAATTTCATAAAACCGCCTGCTTAAGGTATCAGTGCCGAAGGCCAGCCAATTATTATTGGGGCTTACAGACATTCCCCCCACAGCAAAATAATCATATCCGTCTGCCAATGTATTCACATCCAAAATAATTTCTTCTTTACCATTTAGCGATCCTTTCTTTCGGCAGTAGATCGCATATTCTTTTTTTTCTTCATAGCGTGAATAATAGTAGTATCCATTATCAAGATAAGGCACAGATTTATCATCTTTTTTAATACGGCCCACTATTTCACTGTATAGTTCATCCTGAATATTTTTCGTGTGAGATAAACTTGTCTGCGTGTACTCGTTCTCAAGGTTGATATAATCTAGGACCTCGTTTGTTTGCGCATCTTGATTTTTAGCAGATTTTTGAGTATCAGTTAAGCGCATCCAATAATAATTATCAATCCGTGTATCATCATGGATTGTCATTTGAACAGGCTTTTTTGTTACATCTGGTGGTATTGGGTTTTGGCTGTACGCACTCAAGAATACTGTTCCAACTAGAATTAAATTTTTCATTATATGTTTATCCGGCTTTTGTCGGTGGTAATTTAGAGTGTAATTGATTATTTTGTTACATTACCTTTTCTGGAGCAGACGTTTCCCAAACTCAATTATTTTTTCTTCCTTTTTCTTAAAAGCTCTATAGGAACTGGTATTGATAAAATAAATGATGCCTAGTTTTTCTTTTGGTACATAATACATCCCCGTGCTGACACCAGGGTCTCCTCCACCATGTCCGATCTGGTCACCAATACCCCAGAATTTGGTATAGGAATCGATATAATCCGGTGTCAGCATTTCAGACACAGTCTCTTCCTTTAAGATCCGTGTGCCCTTATACAGACCTTTGTTCATGATGCAGAGCAGGTAATAGGACAAATCAGCAACAGTGGTTCTTACTCCACCATCGGGGTAGGTGGTTAGTCCGTACAGATCTATGTTATCCAATAGTGTATTATTGTTTTTAGATTCATACAATCGGCTGTGTTTTGCAAGGTCCATTTCGGACAGGAACCAGCAGGTGTTGTTCATTTTCAGGGGTTTGAATATGACATCCCCGGTAAAGACGTTCAGGGGTTTACCGGAAACACGTTCTACAATGTACCCTGCAAGGCCTGCCCCGATATTTGAGTATACAAAATTTCCCCCTGGATTTGATTTTGTAAAATTCTTTTTTGAATAGTGTGTTCCATCCGGAGATAAATAATCGGCAAGGAACTCACCTAAGGGTATGGGTGAGTCGGTCCCGTAGTGATAAGATGGAAGATAAACTTTCTGGTTATCTTGTATTCCTGATGAGTGACTCATCAAGTGCCGCAGTGTTATAATTGATTCAGGTAAATGTGGGTTTTGAACCTTAAAAGGCAGGAAAGTATTTACATCTTCATCCAGGCTGATCAGTCCGTTTTCTACCAGGTTCATGAGAGCTACACCCACAAAGGTTTTGCTGATTGAAGCAATATTTATAACAGTGTTTGGAGTGAATGGTTCTTTTGTTTGGATGTTTGAGTATCCATAACCTTGTGTGAAAATTATTGAATCACCGGACACGATAGCCACAGCCATTCCTGCAATATTTGCATCAGAAATGGATTGGTTTATATAGGTATTAAATTTTTCCAATTCACCATCGGAGCTTTGTAATGGTGCCATGAAGGATAAGTAGATTATACCAAGAATTAAATGTGCGTGTTTCATCTTTGAAATTTATATGAACCAATATCAAAATAAATAGAGTATTAAAAATTCTGACAAATCAGTTTTCTTTTGGGGTACTAGGTTTTTTGTTTAGTAATGTTTTGGTAGATTAAAATAAATTATATACAATTATAATGGGAAATATAAAAAATTGCTCTATCTAGATTATTGAACCTAGATTAATTTTTTAAAAAGACTATGGACCGAAAACTAACAACGATATTTGCTTCTGATGTGGTAGGCTTCAGCAAAATGATGGGTATGGATGAAGTGAATACATTAAAGATTTTAAAAGAGCGCCGAGAAGTCATCGATGGTATTATTGATGAGCACGCCGGCATTATTTTTGGAAGCGCTGGCGACAGTGTAATTGCTGAGTTCTCCAGCCCCATCAAAGCTGCAGAAGCAGCGGTTGCAACCCAACTGAAGATGAAAACAATGAATGTGGATCAGGCGGAATCAGACCAAATGACATTTCGTGTGGGTATCAACATTGGTGATGTGATGGTAACGGATGACAACCTATTTGGCGATGCAGTAAATATTGCTGCTCGATTGGAAGCTGCGGCTCGCCCTGCCGGAATCTGTGTGTCAAAAACTGTCTTTGATATGATTAATAGAAAAATCTTAGTGTCTTTTGAAGATGCAGGCGAATTGGAATTGAAGAATATCGAAATTCCAATTAAAGCTTTTCATGTCACTGAGAATAAAGGGATAGCAAGATTCACTCAGGATTCTGAAAAAATTCATACGGAAGTAAAAAAAGCTGAACCGGGTTCAGTTGCAGTTATGTTTTTTAAAAACCTCAGCGCTGATGAAGAGCAGGAATATTTTTGTGAAGGGTTCTCCGAAGATCTTTTATCAATGCTCTCCCGTTATAACAAATTGGTTGTGATATCCAGCCATGCCAGTTTTTCGTATAAAGAAAAATCAAAAAGTTTCAAAGAAATCGGGAAAGAACTGGGCGTTCGATATGTCATTCATGGCAGTGTGAGAAAACTGGGACCGAAGATGCGCATTAATGCAAACTTGGTATCAACAGAGAATGAGAATTCTATCTGGTCCAATAATTTTGACCTGTCTGTGGATGAAGTTTTTGATGTCCAAGATCAAATCGCAGAAGAAATTGTTTCAACAATAGTAGGTAGGGTGGAAGAAGATTTACTTAAGGCAACCAAAACAAAACGCCCAGATAATATGAATGCATATGATTTAGTGTTGCAAGGATTGGAGTATGCAAAAAAAGGGAATTT
>CAXCBH010000098.1:0-6017 GCA_963980675.1 uncultured bacterium
TGTTGTGGAATATGCTGTAAAACTGGTGAGTGCCACACGACCGAATGCAGATGGTTGTCCGGACTTTATCCGCCACTCTGTTGACTGGGGTGCTGGCCCACGTGCTTCTCAATATTTAGTATTGGGTGCTAAAGCAAAAGCCATTTTGGAAGGACGACCCACACCTAATATTAATGATATTCGAGACCTGACTTTACCCATTCTTCGCCACCGAGTTCTGCCCAATTTTAATGCAGAAGCTGAAGGACTAAAAATAGAAGATATTCTTAAACAACTTTTGAGTGCTATCACAGAATAAAATGGCGGCAATTACAGACAAAAGAAAATATCTCCAGCCAGAAACAGTTGCCATGCTCAATTCCATGGCACTTAGGGCTCGACTTGTAGTAGAAGGCTACATTATTGGTCAGCATCGGAGTCCTTATCATGGTTTTTCGGTTGAATTCGCTGAACACCGTGCTTATGGTCCCGGAGATGAAATTCGGCATATTGATTGGAAATTGTATGGAAAAACAGATCGTCTTTATGTAAAGCGGTATGAAGAAGAAACCAATCTTCGGGCTCATCTTATTCTAGATACGAGCCGATCCATGCTATATTCTAGTGGTTCAGTTTCTAAACTAAATTATGCCAATTCACTTGTTGCTGCATTATCCTATTTGATGATCAATCAACAGGATGCTGCAGGATTGGTTCGATTTTCAAAAAAGATTGATTCATTTATTCCTCCTAAATCTAAATCAAGCCACTTGAATTCGATCCTGACTCAATTGGACGATGAAAACGCAGGAGATGATACAAAGATTGAACCAGTCCTTCATGAAATGGCGGAACGGATTAATAAGCGTGGATTGGTTGTACTAGTATCAGATCTTTTTGATAATCCTGAAGAGATAATGAATGGCCTGAAACATTTTCGTCACAAAAAGCAAGAAGTGATCGTTTTTCATATTTTAGACAGGAAAGAAATCGAATTTGATTTTAGTACACGTACTAAATTTTTAGATATGGAGACTGGTGAAGAGATTACCACTGAACCATGGCACATTCGCTCTAGTTATACGGATTTGATCTCGAGTTTGCAGGGCTACTATCAAAAAGAATGTCGAAATAATCTGATTGATTATATACCAATATTCACCGATCAGAACTTAGATCTTGGTCTAACAGAATATTTAAATAAACGAAAAAAACTAGGATAAAGTAAAAATTTGAAATATTAAGATTTCAAATTTTTACTTTATTCATTCCCTTCAGCTACATCTCGTTTATACCGAATCAATTCCAGGGTTTTCTGGTAGGTACCTTTATTATCAATATCAATGATCATGACAGATTTGATCTTCTTTTCTGCTTTGCGGTACCACCGGGCACTTTCATCCAGATCTTTTTCAAATCCTTCCACCCCATTCAAATAATTATCACCAAGGCCTTCGTATGATCGAGCCATACCTAATGCAGCTTCAAAATCTTCGTCATTTAGATAGAAAGCTTCATCAAATGCTTTTTCTGATTCTTCGAAGTTTTGCATTTGGCTATGAATCACGCCCAAGTTAAAGTAAAGATCAGCTTTTATAATCTTATCATCCTCGTTAGAAATTGCATTCTCAAACACTTCAAGAGATCTTTCTCTTTGTCCTAAATCATAATAGGTTCCTGCCAATTCACGTAGAACTTTGCTATTTGATGGCTCAATAGATGCTGCTTTTTCATAATAAGGGAGTACATCTTCTGAAGAAGCACCAGCACGAATAAGTATTTGTCCTGCACCGAAATTGGCTTCAAAACTTTCCGGGTTTTTTTCAATGGCCGTTAATGCCGCATTTTTTGCCGCTTCCTTATCTCCAACATCAAAATAACATTTCGCAAGGGTCGCATGTGTATTCGCATCTTTGGGGTTAATGACAGCTGCATTTTGGAAAGAAGAGATGGCCTTTTCAAGATATTGAGGTTTATTATCCGGATCATCCTGAATCTTCTTGAATTGTTCTACACCTATATTGAATTCCTTAGCCCAGTAAAATTCTATATAATTGGCAACGGCATCTTTTACAGAAATATATGATCCACGGACTTCGATATCTTTATCCGGATCAATCGCCATTGCTTTATCAAACATAGCAACCATATTTTTCCAATTGCCATCCTGTGCATGGATCTCCAAGCCTAGGACAACCGGGATTTCAGGATTGTCAGGTTCAACCGCCATGGCTTTAGGTAACCATTCTGCAGCTTTTGCAAAATCAGATTGTTGGATCGCCAATTTGGCAGTAGTGTATTCCTGGCTCGAACAAGCTACCATTATCATGGAAAGCGTGAAAAGTATTGCCAGAAATATTGATTTTTTAGTTAACATATTTTCCTCAATAAATAAACGATTAAAGCCACCAAATTTACCTGAATTTGGATTATGCTTCCAAGGGATTGTGTAAATAGGATTATTAAGTGATGTTGATAAACAACAGTTGTATTTTTTTTTTATTATTATTTGAAAAACTTTATTCTTAAGAAATTTATTTTATCAATAACGAATTGCGCACCTGATTGCTGAATAATTTCTTCGGCCAATAATCCTCCAATCTCACCAGCTCTTTTAGTAGAATATCCTTTGGCTAGCGCTGTTAAAAATCCAGCTGCATACATATCACCTGCACCAGTGGAATCAATTGCTGAAATCGGTTGCGGTGGCAGGTGATATTTAATTCCATCTTCCAGTACTAAGGAACCTTTTTTCCCAAGTTTGATTCCTGCGCGATGAACAATTTTCATCAATTTGTCTGCCGATAAATCAACACTTTTTGAATTAAACAAAATGGCAAGTTCGGCGTAATTTGCAAAAAGGACATCAACATCATGCTCAATCATAATTAAAAATTCATCTTTGTTTCTATCAACTGCAAAGGGGTCTGCCACATCAAAAATAATTTGGACATTATTCTCCTTTGCTATAGAAATGGCTTTTTTAATAGCTGCCTTTTGGGAATCGGTATCCCACATATACCCTGTAAAATAAAAGAAAGTTGAATGAGCTAACTTTTTCTCATCTATATCTTCTGGAGAATATTCACGACACATTCCAAGATGTGTATTCATGGTTCTTTCACCATCAGGCGTAACAAGAATAATACTTGATCCAGTTGCCCCATCACCTCTCACAAGTCCTGAAACCACACCATATTGATCAGCCTGTTCCTGATAAATATTACCAAATTCATCATGACCTATTTTTCCAGCAATCAAAGATGGTGTCCCGAGGCCTGCGCAAGCTAGGAGAGTATTTGGCGCTGATCCACCGGGAAAGTATTGGGGAGTATATTTCTTAAAATATTGAATGATTTCTGATTGCCGATTCTCATCTACAAGATGCATTACACCCTTATTCAATTCTAAATTTTTTAAATCTTTATCCCTTGAAGAAATCACAATATCAATGAGCGGATTTCCAATTCCATATATTTTGGGTTCCATATGATATTTTAATAATTGTGGTTTTGATTTAATAAAAAAACTAAATAAATGAGTGGAGAGTTTACACCTGATCAGAAACCCTCTCAATATGTAAATCTATATAATATCTATAAATATCTTGCTCGTTAAAATATCAAAAATGTATATTTGGCAACTATGGTAACAAAAACCTTTGCTATTATAACTGATATTCATTCCAATCTGTCTTCTTTGACTCATGCTCTATCCCTTATTGATCAAAGAGACGACGTAGATCAAATCATCTGTCTTGGAGATTGTTTCGCCTTAGGTCCGGAACCTGAAAAGACACTTGAGATGCTAAAATCAATCCCTAACTGCATTTTCATCCGAGGGAACCATGATCGATATCTTTTGGAAAAACTTTGGGAAGATGAATTGCCTTCTCTTGAAGGAATGGATCCCTATGACCCTGTGTGTGAGGCCATTGTTCAAAATGAAAAATGGACCGCTGATCGATTAGGACAAGATGGGTATAATTTTTGTAAAGCTATGAAAATTGCACATCGGGAAATTATAGGAACAATACTGGTTGAATTCACTCATGCATGGTATAAAAGAGATGATCACCCTCCATCCGTATCAGAAGCAATTAATTGGAAGGATCGTGTGATTAAGACTAATCCCGAAATACAAAAAGTTATATTTATTCATGGACACGTTCATGTCCAGAGACACCAGATTATAGACAATCTCACTATTTTGTGCCAAGGGGCAACCGGTCTTCCATTTGATCGGGATCAGCGCGGGTCTGTTGCATTTCTTACTGTGAATGAAGATGATTTTATTTGGGACGTAAATCGGTATGAATATGATTATAAAACCACATCACAACGATTGGATGAACGGAAACCACCATTCTTCACCAATCTCCAATCAACCATTAAATACGCATCGATTAGAAACGACCTTTAGGTCAGATTCTCCTATTTTCAAGTCGTAATTTCCACGACTAATTTATTATTCAAATGTATTATTTCGATCATAGTGCAACCACACCTGTTCACCCTGATGTTTTGGATCTCATGCATTCAATTCAAAAAGATGTATATGGTAATCCATCCAGTGTTCATTCTCAGGGAAGAAAAGCCCGATCACTTATCGAGACTGCAAGAAAACAGGTAGCAAAAGCTATTGGTACAATTCCAAATAATATTATTTTCACAAGTGGAGGTACTGAAGCGAACAACCAGGTATTTTGGTCGTTATTAAATCAAAGTAATATACATGTGGTCTCCGATACAATCGAACACCCGGCTGTCTTAAAGGTCCTTTCTGAAATGGAAACTCATGGAATTCATTACGACCTAGTGAATGTTAATAAAAATGGGCGAATTTCCATTGCGGATATTGAATCTGCAATTCAAGAAAATACCTGCCTCATTTCAATTATGCTGGCTAACAATGAAATAGGTACCATTCAACCAATAAAAGAAATTGTAGCACTAGCGCATGAAAATAATATCCTTGTTCATTCTGATGCAGTTCAGTGTCTGGGAAAAATGCCAGTGGATGTCAAAGACCTTGGTGTGGATTATTTAAGCCTTTCTGCTCACAAGTTTTATGGCCCTAAAGGAATAGGAATCCTCTATTTCAAAAATATGGATTCTCTTTCTTCACTCATGATTGGAGGTGGGCAAGAAAAAGGACTCCGTGCCGGAACCGAAAATATCGCATCCATTGCCGGCATGGGATTAGCAGCAGAATTGGTAACAAACCAATTGGACCATCATATCAATGAATTAGCATCATTTGAAGCTCATTTTAAATCAGAACTCAAAACAATTTTCCCAAATGCCATTTTCAATGGTGATGCTAACAACAAACTTCCAGGACTTGTGTGTGTTTCTTTCCCCGGCTATCGTTCCGATATTCTCATGGCAAAATTGGATCGTGCAAAATTGGCTGTTTCAAGTGGCTCCGCTTGCGGATCTGGAAATGTAAAACCTTCTAGGGTTCTTTCAGAAATGGGTGTGGTTGATGAAATCAACATTTCCACACTTCGTTTCAGCTTTGGCGCATCCAACACATCAGAGCAGGTGGGTCTACTTCTTTCCAAACTTAAAACCATTCTTACGGATTGATGGGACATATTGCTGTGGGTATGAGCGGTGGCGTAGATAGCGCCGTGGCCGCATCCATCCTTGTTGAAAAAGGTTATGATGTAGAAGGGCTTTTCATGAAAAACTGGGAGGAAGATTCTGAATACTGCAATGCTGAAGAAGATTATAAAGACGCGCTCCAGGTTTGTGATACATTAGGGATTCCACTCCGGTCAGTGAATTTTTCGAAAGAATATTGGGAACGTGTATTCCAGAATTTTTTAGATGAATACAAATCAGGGCGAACTCCCAACCCGGATATTCTCTGCAACACAGAGATCAAATTCAAAGAATTCCTGCACTACGCTCAAGGCCTAGGTGCTGACAAAATCGCCACCGGGCATTATGTCAGAAGTAAAGAAGTCGCTGGGAAAGTGCAACTCTTGAAAGGGGTCGACCCAGGAAAAGACCAAAGCTATTTTCTCTATG